>CBEVQP010000043.1:0-10065 GCA_965552035.1 uncultured Thermoplasmata archaeon
GGATTATCTCGGTAATGAGCTCACCTCTGAGGATCAAATTGTACCTCTATTTCCTCACGACATAATTATTCCCAAATCTGCAGCCCGTTATCTCCTTCAAGTGGCAAAATTCATCGATGATCTTCTTGTAAATTTTTATGGAATGAAACCTTTCTATAATGCAAAGAAAATAGAAGATCTCATTGGACACCTAGTTATTGGCCTTGCACCTCACACTTCTGCTGGAGTTGTTGGAAGAATCATTGGATTCACAGAAGGTCGCGTATGCTACGCTCATCCGTATTTCCATACAGCTAAAAGAAGAAACTGTGTTGCTCCTTGGACAGAAGTTTATATAATAGACTCGGAAGGGATGCATATTAGAAAGATTGAAGACGTCTACAGAAAAATAAGGGCAGAACCACAAATACTCGACGACTACGGAACATATGGAAAATCTCCAAAAGAAATGTACGTAATATCTATCAATGAAAATGGAAAAATCACGCGAGGAAGAATAAAGTACGTCACAAAATCAAAGGCGCCCGATCATATGATTAGAATAACAACCCAGCACGGTAGGGTATTAGAAGTCACGCCTGAGCATAGGATTCTTGTGATTGAAAATGGTTCCATCAAAGAAAAATATGCGAGAGATGTTAAAGCAGGAGATGTACTAGTGACATATTCTAAAGATCTTAAAAAAGTTGTCGGAGATGTTGGTGGAGATGTTGTCGAGGATGTTATGTATGTAAAAACTGACTACAATTGGGTATACGACATAGAAGTCGATGATTACCACAATTATGCAATAAACGACTTTGTTTTTGTCCACAATTGTGATGGTGATGAGGACTCTATAATGCTGCTGCTAGACGGCCTTCTCAATTTCTCCAGACACTACCTTCCAAACAAACGTGGGGGCCTCATGGACGCGCCGCTAGTTCTCACAACAAAAATATGCCCAAGCGAGGTAGACAAAGAGGTTCAAAGTATGGACGTAATGCAAAGATATCCGCTCGAATTCTACAAGGCCACGCTTAGAAACGCAGATCCAAAGGAGTTAGAAGGAAACGTGATAGAGACGGTTGGTGAAAGGCTCAAAAAAGGTAAAGACCTCTATGTAAACCTATGGTTTACTCACGATAATGGAGATATCAACTTGGGGCCCACTAAAACTTCTTACTCTGATCCAAACCTAAAAAGCATGTCGCTAAAAGTCCAAAGACAAATGGATCTAGAACGAAAACTAAGAAGTGTCGATCCCAATGATGTTGCTAGGAGACTAATAGATAAGCACTTTATTAGAGATATAGCAGGAAACCTCAAGGCATTCTATACCCAAGAGTTTCGCTGTACAAATTGTAATGCAAAATATAAAGTTCCACCAATCAATGGCGTATGTATAAAATGTGGCAAAAAAGGCTCTATTAAACTCACTGTGAAGCAAGGAAGTGTAGAAAAATATCTTGTTATTGCAAAGGACTTGGCAGATAAGTACGACGTAGGGGTTTATCTCAGGAGAAGGGTTGAAGTCATAGTGAAGCAAGTTTCAGAGACGTTTAAATCTGGTAAAACAAGCTTATTTGATCTTAACAACAATATGGAGAAAAAGAGTAAAATAGACGATATAATTAATCCCTAAACATTATTTTCTTCCTGGATACTCTTTCCACCTTATCATACAAGCAAAATAGCCCATTAATGCTGTTACAAGTCTTATTACGCCCCAAAAAGTCATTTGGGTATTCAACATCTTTTTCAACGAATAGTTGTTCCACAAGCTCCCGTGTTTAAGAGTGAGTTGTTTTCTGCCGTAACCATTCCAAAATGCCTGTCGCAGAAATCTTATCACAGTATCTCTTGTTCTATGATACACTATCGCCCTATCTTCATAATAAATTTCGTGTCCGCTAAGAACTGCTCTATAATTTAGATCTATATCCTCCGCCGTTATAAACCAGGGGTCAAAACCACCTAACGAGAGAAATACCTCTTTATCATACATTAAGTTGTTGCTTGGGTATGTTACATCAAAACCTCTAACTTGGAGCTCAACACGTTCTAAGTGTTCAAATGGCTTGTATCCAATGTTTATAACTTTTCCTGCAACAATTTCTCTCCCTTTTTCAGCGTTTTCTATAAGATATTTCGACCAAAATGGGTTTGCTATGCAGTCTGCGTCTATAAATGCAACAAAGTTGCCTGTTGACTTTTCAACTCCGTAATTCCTCCCCTCTCCCCTTGTTGATTTCCTTCTGTAAATATATACGTTTTCAAAGCTTTCTTCGTATTTCTTCAATATTTTCCAAGTCTTGTCGGTACTTTCCGAATCTACAACTATTATTTCATGTATCTCTTTTTGAACAACAAGGCTATCCATAAGATCCCTTATGTGATCTTCCTCATTAAACGTCGTTACCACTACACTCAGTTTTATCAATCGAGATCACCTTTTTACCACGTTCTTGCGGAATGACTCTTATCTTCGCTCCCTCAAACTCTCTGTAAAGCTCTTTGCCGCTGAAATACCTATCAAGGAATACTGCCAACGCCGCTACTTCTGAATGAGGTTGGTTGCCCACAGAAACATTATAGTCCGATATCTCATAAATATATCCAGGTACTTTTTCAGCACCAACTATTATTAGCATATCCCTGTTCCTTGGAATTCTTTTTAGAGCATCATCAAGACGAATGCCGTACATAGTAAGATGTATTACTATCCCTCCATTTTTCTTCCATTCATTAATTACTCTTTTCGGCGATATTCCCGTATACACTTCAAATGGGCCTCCCCAGCGTTCTACAACTTTTTTTACACTTTTCTCAACAATCTCGTCTTTTGCTGTAATATATATGGTGTCTGCTCCAAAAGCTCTAGCAACAAGTGCAACATGGGTTGTAATTCTCTTATCCCTTTCTGGTCTATGTCCAAGTCTTAGGACTGCTATTTTGACCTTATCTTTGGTCATAGACATCACTAAATAGACTCGGCGTGTTTAAAACGGCTTTTTCCCTATTAATTTATTATTAAAGAGGTTAATGTTCAATTTTGAAACATGTCTTTAAAGAAACAACTAGCCTCTTTTAATGGATTGCGAGGAATATTTTAATTCTGATAATCCTCACTTATATAAAATTCTTAAAGTTAGATTGATTTATCACTAATATACTGTCGCCCCTTACCACTGCAGTTTGTAGGTCTCTATGAGAGAGATAAAACTCAATTAGTGTTTGGGTGTATCTCATACTCCCTAACAAGCATGGTGATTAGCGATGATAAAACCTGTTGAAAAACGTTATAAACCTAAAGAGCTCGAGCATAAGATACTAAAGTTTTGGGAGGAGACGAAGGCTTATGAGAAGACAAGGGATTTGCTAAAAGAGTCAAAACAGTATTTCTTCGTAGATGGTCCACCATATACCTCAGGATACACTCACCCCGGTACTGCTTGGAATAAAACCCTAAAAGATCTTAAACTACGCTTTTTACGCATGAAGGGGTACAATGTATTTGATAAACCTGGATACGACACCCATGGGCTTCCTATTGAGGTAAAAGTAGAAAAAATGCTTGGAATAAAAGTAAAAAGTGAGATATACAAATACGGCGTAGAGGAGTTTGTAAAGAAATGTAAGAAATTTGCTGAAGATTACCTTAAGATAATGACAGAAGAGTTCAAGCGCATAGGAGTATGGATGGATTGGAAAAATCCATACATCACATTTAAGGATGAATATATAGAGTCCGAATGGTGGAGCTTCAAACAGCTATGGGAAAAAGGCCTTATAGAAAGGAGTGAACAAACAATCACTTGGTGTCCAAGGTGTGAAACGTCGCTTGCAAACGCAGAATTAGAATACAATCCCAAGGAGGATCCTAGCATTTATGTAAAATTCCCTCTTAAAAATAGAGAGAATGAATTTATAATCATCTGGACAACAACCCCCTGGACATTGCCTGCCAACCTAGCAGTAGCTGTTCATCCTGAACTCGAATATGATCGAGTCAAAGTCAGAAAAAATAAAGAGGAAATCTGGATTCTAGCAAAAGATCTTATTGAGGATGTTGCTTCTAAGGCTGGATACGAGATTGTTGAAATTATTGAAACCTTCAAAGGATCAGAGCTTGAGGGTCTTGAGTACGTACATCCTCTTCAGGAAGAGGTTCCATTCCACAAAGACGGACCTAAAAACGCATATAAAATCATTCTTGGAGAGCACGTAGAGGCTGAACGTACCGGATGTGTCCACACAGCTCCGGGTCATGGAGAAGAAGACTTTGAGGTTGGAAGAAAATATGGCCTACCTCCCTTCTGTCCAGTGGATGAGAGAGGCATCTTTACAGAGGATGCAGGAAAGTACTCCGGTAAACTTATCTGGAACGCAAACAAAGACATCATTGAAGATCTTAGAAAGAAGGGCCTTCTTCTATACGAAGAGACTATTGTTCACAATTACGCCCATTGTTGGCGTTGTCACACACCCATAATTTATAGGGCCACAACACAATGGTTCTATAGAGTAACAAAAATTAGGGACGAGCTGTTCAAGACACTAGATGAGACTTCATGGACGCCAAAATGGGCAAAAAATCCCAGAATGAAGAATTGGTTAGAGAACATAAAAGACTGGTGTATATCCCGACAGAGATTTTGGGGTACTCCAATACCTGTTTGGGAGTGTCCAGATGGACATATTCTTGTAGTAGGGAGTAAAGAGGAGCTCTTAAAGCATGCAGAAAGCGTTCCTGAAGGATTTAATCTCCATAGACCATGGGTTGATGAAATAAAAGTAAAGTGTCCAGTCTGTGGCAAAGAAATGAAGAGAGTTCCAGATGTGCTCGACGTATGGTTTGACTCTGCTGTATGTAGCTGGGCCGAGCTCGGATATCCTATGAACAACAAAGAATACTTTGATAAGTATTGGCCTTCAGAGTGGATTGTAGAGGCTCACGATCAAATACGTGGGTGGTTCTACTCGCAGCTAGCAGTCTCAACAGGCATCTTCCAGAAGCCTCCCTACAGAAGAGTTCTAATGCATGGATGGGCTCTTGATGAAGAAGGCAGACCAATGTCTAAATCTCTAGGAAACTTCATCTCACCTGTGGAGGTTGCAGACACTTACGGTGCAGATTCTTTCAGAATGTACGTCTTGTCTTCCGCACCGTGGGAAGACAAAAGATTTTCGATGAACGTTATAAAAGAGATTCACAGACAACTTAGCATTCTATGGAGCGTATACTATTTTGCCACGACTTATATGAGTCTTGATAAGTTTGATCCCGAAAAGGTCAATCCAACAACTCTTCCATTAAGAATTGAGGACAAATGGATACTTTCTAGACTCGATAGCCTTATAGAGAAAGTCACTCAAGCAATAGAAAGAGACTACTTCCACGAAGGTGCGAATGCATTACTTAAGTTTGCAGTAGAGGACCTTAGCCACTGGTATGTTCGACTTATTAGAGACAGGACATGGGTCGAAGAAAACACGCCAGACAAACTAGCAGCTTATTGGACGTTATATACGGTGCTTGTCACATATGCAAAACTTCTAAACCCATTTGCACCGTTTATTGCAGAAGAGATTTATCAGAACCTCTCAGGAAAAATGCCTTCTGTAACAGCTGAAAGCTGGCCTAGACCCCTAGGATATAAAGATGAAAAGTTAGAGAAAGGTATGAACATCGTTAAAGAAGTCGTTGAAACAACGAGCAGCCTTAGACAAAAAGCAAAAATTAAGCTAAGATGGCCAGTTAAGCAAGTTGCAATAGATATCGACTTTGAAAAGCGCTCACTTATTGAGCCATTAACAGATGTCATAAAGGATGCAGCCAATGTCAAAGAAATCATATTCGGTGTCCCAGACTGGGCAAAACCAATAAAAACTGTTAAACCGGTCATGAGCTCCATAGGTAGAGACTTCAGAGAGAATACTCCAAAAATCATAGAAATTATAAAGGAAAATAGCGAAGAAGTTGCCAAAGCTATTGAAGACGTTGGCTATTATGAAACCCCATACGGAAAGATTACCAAAGAACATGTTGAAGTCCTTGAGGAGCTTCCAGAAGGGGTCTTCTCCGAGCCTATTAGCGTAGGTGTCGTCTATCTCAACACAAAAATTGACGAAGAGCTTCTCATGGAAGCTTATGCAAGAGAGGTTATCCGCAGAGTACAGGAAACTAGAAAACAAGCGGAATATAATGTATCAGACTATATCGTTCTTGGCTTAGAAGGAGATGAAGATCTCATTAAGGCTTCCAAGAGCCTAAAAGATTATGTTGCAAATGAGACAAGGAGTACAGAAATTGTTTTCGGTAAACTAGAGGAATACGATCTTAAGACTGAATGGGACGTGGATGGAAAGACTCTTATCGTATACGTAAAGAGGGCAGAGGGACCTTCCCAGTAGCCTTTTATTTTTAATTTTTGTAACAAATTTTCGAATTATTCAGTAACCTAGTGGCTCCATATCTCCTTTGTCAAATTTTTATATTACCCTTAGGTTTAAGGTAAGAGATACTACACCATGGTGACTAATTATGAAAAGGGTTAGACAACCTATAGTGAGTGTATTAGGTCACGTTGATCATGGAAAATGTTTGCTTCCGGAGGAAAAAGTTTTCACATTAGACTTAGGAATCATTGAAATTAAAAAACTGTTTGAGCTATCAAATGACGTTGTGACAAAAACTGAAGATTATGAAATTAGGCGTATTAATGTCAATGTTCTTTCCCTCAATGAAGATGGAAAGATAAGGCCTACTAAAGCATATTATGCATGGAAACTCAAACATAATGGTAAAATTATCCGTGTAAGGTTGAAAAATTCCAGCTCCATAGGTGTTACTCCAGAACATCCATTTTTAACGCCTAAAGGTTGGAAAAGAGCCGACGAGCTTTCTGTGGGAGACTTAATAGGCGTCCCAAAAGGGTTCGATTTACAAAGTTTACCTGAAGTAAATAAGTTACTCCTAAAGGTTAATTCCGACTCCTCTTATGCTATTGCTACTAAGCCTGCCATGAGTTCTTGTTTAGATATCGAAGAATATGCTACGGATGGATCAATTTTTGATGGCTCTGGTATTGGCCTTGAAGACGTCATATTTCTTGAAATAGAGGAAATTCTGGAGGAGCCTTATGAAGGATATGTCTACGATATAACCACGTGCACCCATAATTTCATAGCGAATGGAATAATAGTCCATAATACTACGCTCCTAGACAAAATTAGGGGAACGTCTGTCGCACAAAAAGAGGCAGGATTAATAACTCAGCATATTGGTGCCACAGAGATCCCCTTTGACGTAATAAAAAGGATATGTGGACCTTTAGTAGGAGATGCCACAAAAATTCGTGTTCCTGGACTTCTCTTCATAGATACTCCAGGTCACAGGGCGTTTACAAACTTGAGAGCTCGCGGGGGTGCGCTTGCAGATCTTGCAATATTGGTTATTGATATTATGGAAGGCATAATGCCTCAGACAAGGGAGTCTATAAACATCCTAAAACGCTATAGAACCCCCTTTGTTGTTGCAGCAAATAAAATTGATAGACTTAGAGGTTGGGTCCCGTATCCCGACAAGCCATTCTTGTATTCATATAAGCAACAAAGAAGTCAAACTCGGCAAGATCTTGATATGAAGCTCTATGACCTTATGGCACAACTAGCAGATTATGGTTTTGATTCTGATAGATATGATAGAATAACAGACTTCACGAAAAAGGTTGCTATCGTCCCCGTCTCAGCAAAAACCGGAGAGGGTATTCCCGATCTGCTAGCAGTTTTAATAGGCCTTGCCCAGAGATATCTGATGGACAAACTGGAGGTAGAAGACGTTCCCGCTGAGGGCACAATACTTGAGATCAAAGAGATTCATGGGATGGGTACTGTCGCCGACGTCATATTTTATAATGGCATAGCAAGGGTTGGAGATAGAATTGCCTTTATGAAGCGCTCGGGAGAGATAGCCACAAGCAGAATTCGAGGTATGCTAAGACCGAAACCTCTCGTTGAAATAAGAGAAGTAAAATCTGGTGAGAAGCTTGTCAACGTAGAGGAGGTTTCAGCAGCGGCAGGTGTGCGTCTCCTTGCAGATGGTCTAGAAGATGCTCTTCCAGGAGGGCCAATAAAAATCTTTAGAAGCGATGCGGATCTTGAAAGCGTAAAGAGCGCAATAATAGAAGAAAGTAGTTTAAGAATCGAGCTGGATAAAGAGGGGCTTGTAGTAAAAGCAGATACTCTTGGAAGTCTTGAAGCAATAGTCTTTGAACTTAAACAAGCAGGTTTCAAAGTTAAACGTGCAGATATTGGTGAAATAACTAAAAAAGATGTTCTAGAAGCTTCCATGGAAACAGAAATATTCAATAGAGCCGTAATAGGATTTAACATTCGAGCACTAAATGAGGCGGTAGAGCTCGCAGAAAAGGAGAACGTGAAAATATTCCTTGGAGATGTCATATACAAGATTGTAGAGGACATTTCCGAGTGGAAAGAAGAGATTAAGAAAAATATTGAAGATCAAAAGCGACTTACATTTGTTTATCCATGTAAATTTAGGATTCTTCCAGAATATATCTTTAGAACAAGTAAACCGGCTATTGTCGGAGTAAGAATTCTTGCTGGAGTTCTTAGACCAGGTGTTAGGATTTTAAAACCTGATGGCACTGTTGTGGGATATATTAAGAGCATACAAAGTCAAGGAAGATCTATAAAAATTGCAAAAGAAGGCGAGGAAGTAGCAATTGCTATAGACGGCGTGACTATAGGAAGACAGCTAGGGCCTGGCGACGAAGTTTATGTAGACATTCCGGAAAGCCATGCAAAAATCCTCTCAAACGATCCAAACCTTACACCAAGCGAAAAGACAGTATTTGATGAGATATTAAAAATAAAGAGGAAAAAAGATCCCTTCTGGGGGATATGATCACTTTTCTGAAGCGATGTCAAAATAACTGAAATTAGTGTATTTTCCTACATAAATTTCACTGAAAGGATGTTCAACAGGATGTCTGTCCGAAATTAGAAGAGCTACTCTAGAGAAAGAAGGCACTGCATAAAGAGCTATCGAGCCCGAATTTATCATCCCTCTCAAAGTTGCCACCGTATCCATTAATCTATAAGCGTAGAGTTCTGCAAACTTAGATCCTAAAAAGTGTAATGTGGCTAGCCTATCACCAAAAACGTTTATATCGAAATTAGCTAGTGCAGGATACAAGTTCTCTAAAATAAAACTAAGTTTGGCAGATTTGTCTATTAATTCGCCTTCTATCATTTCTTTAATAGGGTACTTACCAACACCTCTTTCGGAAAGCTTTACGATTATCCCATATATCCCACCAGGCATTCTCCTAGAAACCAGAATTTCGCCCCCTGTTGTGATGGATATTGCATTGTACAAAACTGATACGGCCATAGAGCCATCTTGAATAAGAAGGGCATATCCGCTATGAACTCTTCTTCCGAGATCCATGATAAATAGTCTTAGACCTCTAAAATCTAGCGGTCTTCGAAGAAGAAAGTTTATTACATTTAGTGTTGAAATAATAACAGACGCTATCGTATGATTCTTTAAGCACTGAAATATTTCGGAGGGCATTTCCACGTGAATTGATATTCCAAACTCTACGCCTAAATACTCTTTAAATTTTTCAATCCCATCATTGAGGGCTTCTTTTATCTCCCCAACTTCACAAATAATTTCTACATCATTCTTTCCTTTTATTATCTCAGCTCTTCCTTTGATTATTGCGGGTAAAGGTAGAGATATTCCTCCTTTAAAGCCTAAAATATTAGTATAAGTTACGTGGGACGCTATAGGCGCTCTAAAGTAAGTTGCACTATCCTCAACAATCGGTTCACGACGTGGGTAAACTTCCATTTGTAAACACCACTATGCAATAATTTATATGAGTGAAGAGTTGAGATATTCTCGAAACTATATCTGGGGAGATACCCTATAGAGTAGTATTTATTGAAATAAAGTATTTGTCTAACACGTTAATGAAGCTATTTGGAGGTGTTTCAAATGATGGATGTTCAATCTCTACCTCCTCTCAGAAAGTTCAAGCTAACAAGAGT
>CBEVQP010000044.1:0-9883 GCA_965552035.1 uncultured Thermoplasmata archaeon
CAATCATTATAGACTCACTAGCCTTAGCCTTAAACCCTCCTTTCACCCTAGCAACCTTAGCAGCATTACTCGCAGCAGCTACCACGCTGCTCTCCTCTATCGCCATAGGTATCAAATAATCTTTATCATTAATCAGAAAATTCACAGCTATACCCAAGGGCAAGTCAAATGTGCCTATAACATTCTCAATCATCATATCCGCAGTTTTTAGATCTAAACCAAGACCAGGTTTACCATTTACAAGCAAAAGTTTTTTTTCTTCATCGCTAAGATTTGCAAAATCAGCAACAACTTCCAACCGCTCCTTCATAGGAAGTTTATAAAAACCAGAGATCCTAGATGTTTTCAATCTCTCATGCATTTTTACAAACCTCTTTGTTTTTTCTAAGACCCCAGATTAGCCACAGAGGTGACGTATTTGAGTGGGCAAGATAAGGAGGCATACTTTAGGATTGGATTGACAATACTTTTAGTTGTAATCGGAATTTCAATAATGATCTTCTCCGGATTTTTGGCCTATAAAGAGTACAATGAAATCACTAGACAATCGATTCCTAGCTTAACTTCAATTGAGGATTTAGTTTCGGAAGTGACTCCGATTATATTATATTATGGCCTTAGGCTAGCATTCCTTTCAGTGATGGTGTGGATAGGATCGATATTACTTTATAGGGGCATCCAACTCATGATGAAATTCGGTGGTAAGGTTTGAAACCTTCTACTTGGATATATGCTCTTACTTCCGCACTTCTAATAATTTCCCTTATTACAATATCTTACCCACTGTATTTGTTTATTCAGGATGCTCGAGAGGGAAAGTTTGACGTATCAATAAATGAGTTAAAGATAGTTTCAGGAGAAGATGGTGTTAAGCTTAATTTCACTTTAGTTGGATACAACAATGCCCGAGTTACTGTAAAAAATGTCGTAGTAAACTTCACATACGAATATGTGACGAATAACGCTACATACCACGAAAATATTGAAGTACATCTAGGAGATCTTGAACCAGGAGCCTCAAAAGAACTTCCTTTAAGCATTCCTATTCGAGGGATTCCTGTTTCATTGAAAATTAGGATCCAGATTTCGATGAATATTGCAGGATATTTACCGTTCCAAATGACATTTGAAAAAGAAATAATTTGAGCGTGAAGTAAATGCGCTCTGAAGATACTAAAAATCCCATGAAAGTAGTCTTATATGCAGCCTTTATGGCTATACTAAATACCTTAGTTATTTATGCTGTGTTCGTAGTTATTCCATATTTCCTAATGAAGACGTTCTTCGAACAGATTCCCGGAAGCACGTCTTCCATTTACTATGGTCCTTTAGCATTCTTTGTGCTATATTTTATTGACAATCTTGCAAAAAAGACTCCGATAAGACTCATAATTTCCATGTTTCAGGGGGTAATAATTCTTTATATTCTCTTGTCTCTTTTAGGTGGTGGGATTTTAACTGGTACAATAACCTTTGAAGGACTAGAAATTGAATACGTGGCTGATATAAGAACCATAGTATATATTCTAGCAGCATTTGGTTTTATTCTTCCAATAATGGTCTCCATTGTTTCGTATGTAGAAGGGAGAATAAAAGATACCGAAAGAGAATCCTCATGGTGATTTTTAATGCTCCCAGATCGTGTTAAGAAAATATTAGATGAAATCACAAACGAAAGGCTTGGTGGAGCGTCTTATTTAGCTAAAAAAGCTGCTGAAGCATATATTATACTACTTAAAGATGAGGCATTCTTTAATAGAGATTATGTAAAAGAGCTTTCTGAAATTCTTATCGAGAAGCTCCCTTCCGTTGCTTCTGTTTATAATATAGCAGCAAAAATGTTACGCGAAGCAAAAAATGCGCAAACGACCCGTGATGAAATGCTAAAAATTGCTGAGGAATATTTTAAAAATATCGAAGTAGCAAGGGAAAAAGTCGCCAAAAGATTCCTTAACCTTGTCCGGGAAAGCGAGATAACAGTAATCACACACTCCTATTCCGCAGCTGTTCTTGCAACATTAAAGGAACTTAAAGCTCAAGGGACGAGTTTAAAAGTTATTCTCACAGAATCTCGCCCAGATTTTGAGGGCATTCAGTTAGCAAATGCCCTAGAGAATTTAGAAATTACTTATGAAATCATAACAGATGCACAAATAGGATTATGGGTAAAAGAGGCAGATATGGCGATCACGGGAGCTGACTGCGTGACCAGAGATTTATATGTTATTAACAAAGCAGGAACATTTCTCTTGGCCCTTTCAGCCCATCATTATGGAGTACCCTTTTACGTGGTGGCTGAAGAATACAAGTTCCACCCTGTTGCCAGAACTGGAGATGAGATAAGACTTATGGAAAGATCTTTAGAGGTGTTAAAAAAGCCTGTGAGGAACATTTTGTTTGATGTAACACCTCCTGAAATCATAAATGCAATTGTGACAGAATCAAAAATAATAAAAATACATTAACTCACCTCCACAAATATTTCACCTACGTACACAATAGTCGAGGTGAAATCAATGGATGCTATAGAGATCTTAAGAAAGAGGTTAGATGAAGAAAACCTTGAAAAACTCATGAAAATAGATAATCCCGAGCTCCACGAATTTCTTGCAAGATATCTCGAATGGTGCAATCCTTCTAAGGTTTATGTATGTACGGATTCTAAAGAAGACGAAGAATATGTAAAAAAGAAAGCACTAGAGTATGGTGAAGAAAGGCCCTTAAAGATGCAGAATCATACGGTCCACTTTGACAACTATTTTGATCAGGCGAGGGATAGGAAAAACACAAAGATTTTGGTGCCTAAAGGGATGGAGATACCGTTTGTAAATACCTTAGATAGAGAGGAAGGACTAAGAGAAATCCACGAGATTATGAAAGATATAATGAAGGGTAAAGAGGCATTCATATGCTTTTTTGTATTGGGACCTTGGAATTCACCATTCACAATACCTGCGGTCCAAATAACGGATTCTGCTTATGTAGCACATTCAGAATTTCTGCTCTATAGAAAAGGTTATGAAGAATTTGTCCGTTTAGGAAGAAACGCTAAGTTTTTAAAGTTTGTACACTCTGCGGGAGAGCTGGATGAGCTAAAAACTAGTAAGAACATAGAGAAGAGAAGAATATACATTGATCTTCTTACAGAGACGGTATATTCAGCCAACACTCAATATGCAGGAAATACCGTAGGTCTCAAGAAACTGGCATTTAGACTTACAATAAGACGGGCCGTCCAAGAAGGATGGCTTTCAGAACATATGTTCCTCATGAGGGTGAATGGTCCTAACGGCAGAAAAACCTATTTTACAGGAGCATACCCCTCGATGTGCGGGAAGACGTCAACATGTACTCTTCCTCACGAAAATATTGTGGGTGACGACCTTTGTTTTATTAAAGACCTTAACGGTGAGGCTAGAGCTGTAAACGTAGAGAAAGGGGTTTTTGGTATAATTACAGGAATAAATAAGAATGATGACCCAATAATATGGGAAGTGCTACACTCTCCTAATGAAATCATATTCTCTAACGTTCTCATAAAGGATGGAAAACCTTATTGGATGGGAATGGGAGAGGAAATACCAGACGAAGGAGAAAACTTTTCCGGAAAATGGTGGAAAGGAAAAATAGGCCCTGATGGAAAGGAAGTTCCGCCTGCTCATAAAAACGCGAGATTCTGTGTGAGTCTAGAGGCATTTAGGAACTTGGACAAAGAAGCTCTTCATGATCCCAATGGCGTTCCCTTGGGCGGAATAATTTATGGAGGTAGGGATCCGGATACTTGGCCCCCTGTTTGTGAAGCTTTTGATTGGGATCATGGTGTAATTATGAAAGGAGCATCGTTGGAGTCGGAGGCTACGGCAGCAGTACTCGGTAAGGAGGGTGTAAGAGAATTCAATCCAATGGCAATTTTAGACTTTCTTTCGATACATATCGGAGAATATATTAAAAACTATCTTGATTTTGGCAGGAAGCTAAAAAAGAAGCCAAAGATTTTTGCTGTAAACTATTTCCTAAGGGATAAGAATGGTAATTTCTTGAACGATAAATTAGATAAAGCTGTGTGGCTTAAGTGGATGGAGTTGAGGGTTTACGACGAAGTAGGTGTAATTGTTACGCCCATCGGATACATACCAAAGTACGAGGATCTGAAAAGACTATTTAAAGAGGTACTAGGCAAAGAGTACTCCAGAGAAGAATATGAAAAGCAATTTACAATAAGGATACTAGAAAATCTTGCAAAAATAGAGAGAATAAAAGAAATATATGGTAAAGTTAGGGAAAAAATGCCAGAAAGACTTTTTGAGATACTAGAAGAGGAAAAAAGAAGACTTATAAAAGCGAGAGAGATATACGGGGACTATATATCTCCCTTCGTTTTAGAAGAGAGACCCTATGAACCGTAGTCCTATCTTTTGTTTTTCAAATTTTTTACAGTGACTTTTTAGTCCTCTTAAGTTTGACTATATAATCTTATTTTACAG
This sequence comes from uncultured Thermoplasmata archaeon, assembly GCA_965552035.1. Lineage (GTDB taxonomy): Archaea > Thermoplasmatota > B47-G6 > B47-G6 > B47-G6 > B47-G6. The sequence goes on from CBEVQP010000044.1 coordinate 4,485, forward strand.
CTTCTAAGTTTATTTTTCCGACATTAACATTGAAATTCATCTTAAATTAACAAAAGTTTTAAAACTATAGCAAAGAAATTTAAAAAGTAGTTAAAATTCCTCTTACGCAGTGTAGTGAAATCCTAAGCTCTGCAGGTGTAAAATTATGTTTCCCCTAAGTATCAACGCAAAAGAAGCCTCGGAAATTAGGAAAAATCAAACAAAAGATATGATAAAGCGTATAGGAGTGTTGTCTCCAACAAGAATACGAATAAGGAACTACCTTGTTGACACCCCTATTACCGTCTTTAATCCTGCGATGTACATTGCCGATCCATATATTTACGTATTTCCTAGAGCAATTTTAGGATATTTCATGTATGTGAGTGGTATATTAAGATTAGAGATTCCTATTGATGATATATTCGAAGGAATATTAACTTTGGCAGATTACGGGGCAGATATTGTAATATATCCTACGAATAGATACGATCTTTGGGGCACAGAAGATCCAAGGATATCTGAAATTGAAGGAAGAATATACATGACTTATGTTGGACGAGGAATCAACTATTTCAATCCATCAATTCGTTATGAAAGAACACTTCCTATAGTTGCTGAAGCGATTGATAAGAGACTCTCTCAATGGATAAAGAGGGCAGTGCTTGTTTTAGAGAAGAGATTTAGAAGATCTCTTATTAGTGATAAAGATGCCTTTGTTGTGGATACATCAACAGACGAAGTCCTAGTGTTTCACAGACCTCATATGATGGACGAGAATTATTATCTGACGATAAGTAGGATAAAGAAGAAGGATCTTTTGGAGATTAAAACTCCCGGCACCATGCGAGAAATAGAGTTAAAAGATACAAAGATAGTGCTTGAACCAGCATCATTCGAGATAAAGTTAGGATGGGCAGCACCACCAATAGAAATTGAAAGAGACACATTTTTAACAATTATACACGGCATTGATAGAGATATAGAAGCGTACAAGGTGTTTGCAGCTATAATTAAATATGAAAAAGATGTAGGTGCATACATAAAGGCGTTAACTCCATATTATATTATGGAACCTAAACTCCTCTATGAGGTGTTTGGGGATAGGCCCTACGTAGCGTTTCCGTGTGGTATGTCATTGCTCGATAATGAAAAAATAATAATTTCATATGGTGCGGCCGACTATACTATAGCCTTTGGAGAAGTATCTCTTGATGCCATACTTTCTGAGCTAGATAAATATGTAATTGAATAGCGACAGTACTCACATAGACTTTCATAGCATGAAGCCACGTTTTCGTCTCTAGCGAGTCTAGCGAGTTATCTCAATGAAAGACCGTCAAATCTTTGTCATTGTAATCTTTTGAGGGGGTGAGATCATGAGAATAGCATATCTATCTACTTATCCGCCAACACCATGTGGGGTTGCAGAATATACGAGATATCTCAGCGAATCAATGCTACTAACAGGTAATGTGGAAATTACAATATTCTCGGATAGAAACTATAAAGAAAATCTTGAAAAAGACAAGACAATAGAAGTGATACCCTGTTTTGATGGGGGAATATCTGACTACGATGAGTTAATTGTAGCCATAAAGAATTATGGTCCATTTGATATTATCCACGTACAGCACGAGTATGGGATTTTCCCCCGCTCAAAAGACTTTCTAAAGCTGATTAACCTAATGAAAAAGTACGCAAAAGCTATTGTGATAACTCCTCATACAGTACTTCATTATTCACATCCCCAAGGGGCTGTTATGTATCAAAGAAGAATGTTAAGGATGTTTGATATTGTAATCGCTCACAGCTCGTTACAAGAATTTGAGATTTCAATGCAGGGAGTTCCATACGGTAGTGTAATGAAAATCCCGCATGGGACTAAAATAAATAGCTATGTAGGAAAAATATCACGTGAACAACTTGTAAATCATTTTGGCATAGAAGATAAGGGAGAATTTCTTATTACTACTGCGGGATTTTTGAGATATGACAAGGGATTGGATGTTCTTGTAAGGGCGCTAGATATTGTAAGGAAAAGTTATGATGTACGTCTTGTAGTAGTAGGAATTGAACAGGGGAAATATGGGAGAGGCGTAATGGATACCATAAAAATAGACGGAAAAATACCAGATTATGTTTCTGTAATTCGCAGGTATCCAGATAGAGAGGAACTCGAAATGCTCTTAGCGACATCTGATTTAATAGTGCTTCCCTACAAAGATCGTCCTAGAAGATATGCAGTAAGTGGTGCTTTTCATTTAGCTTTAGGAAGCTTCAAACCTATAATTGGCACAAAGGTTCCACGATTAATAGAACTTTACGAAATAGCCCCCGAGCTTGTTGTTGCTCCCGGAAAACACGAAGAGCTTGCTGCTAAGATTATTGATTTTATTGAAAACACGGATGATTATGTAACCTATTTGAAAATGTTAAAGGAATATGCAATATATACTTCTTGGGAGAAGGTTGCGTTAAGACATATTAACGTATATAAATCAATCATTGAGAAAAAAGCAAGAAAGAGTTTTGGTTGGTGAGGCGCATGCACGAATGGGCTCTTGCAAGTGCAATAATAAGTACTGTTGAAGCTTATGCGAAAAAATTGGGAAAAGATAAAGTGTATGAAGTAGAAGTTGTTTTGGGAGAATTACAAGGCATAAACGAAGATATAATGAAGTATGCGCTAGATAACCTTAAGGGAGGAACTGTGTGCGAAGAGGCAAAATTTATTTTTGTAATTGAAAAAGCAGAGTTCAAATGCAGAAATTGTGGCTATGAATGGAAATTAGAAGAGATGAAAGAAGATTTAGATGAGGACGTTAGGGAGAGCATCCATTTTATTCCCGAGGTAGTTAGAGCGTTCGTAAAGTGTCCAAAATGCGGAAGCAGGGATTTTGAAGTAAAAAAAGGAAGAGGTCTTTATGTAAGTTCAATAGTGGTGAGTAAGAATGATTGATCCAAGAATAGAGGGCATGAAGACAATGCTCAAGGATGTAGCACACATTATTCCAGTTGTGAGTGGAAAAGGCGGTGTAGGGAAGTCTCTTGTCTCTACAACTATGGCTTTGATATTATCAAGGATTGGTAAAAGAGTTGGGCTTTTGATTTAGACTTTCATGGCGCAAGCGTACATGAGATACTAGGAACAAGTATAGAGAAGTTTCCAGAGGAAAAAGAAGGAATTTTGCCAGAAGAAGTTTATGGAATAAAACTAATGACAATAGCTTATTACTCAAAGGATCATCCCACGCCTTTAAGGGGCAAGGAGATTACTGATGTCATTTTAGAAATTCTTTCTATAACGAGGTGGGGTACTCTTGATTACCTCATAATAGACATGCCTCCGGGATTAGGTGACACATTTTTAGATACTATAAGATTTTTCCGGAGAGGCGAATACATAATTGTTTCTACACCATCTAGACTTTCTATGAGCGTAGTAAGAAGACTAATTCAGTTATTGAAAGAACAGAATATGAAAATATTAGGATTAATAGAAAATATGAAGCACGGAGAAGAAACGAGTCTTGTAAGGCTTGCTGTGGAATTTGGAATAAAATATCTAGGAAAAATTAATTTTTATCCTGATTTAGACGAAAAAATTGGCAATCCAGACCTACTTTTAGAATCAAAATTTGCGCAAGAGCTTGGAGAGATCATGGAAGAGATATTTATTAAATGAAGAACTATAGAGGGAGTACAATGTGGTTAACCCCTCTTGTGATCGTTTTAGCACCTTTTTTTGCCTTACTTCTTGCTTATTTTTTAGGGATTAAAATTAGGAAAAGCATTCTATGGGGAGCTGTTGTTTTCTTAGTTTCTTTATTTGTTCAGCAAATTTTTCAACAAACTGCAATTGTCTTGTTAAATGTTCACGAATTTCTAAGGGAGACTGGTACAGTACCTATGGAATACATTCCAATTGTGAGTATTTCTTTAGGATTTCTTGCAGGTCTTTGCCAAGAAGGTTTTAAGTTTATGTTCTCTTATAATAGGGATGTTGATCAGGCAATTTCGTTAGGGCTGGGCTTTGGCATAGTGGAGGCTGCGTATATAGCATTTTCAACATTATACGGAAGCCTTGCTTCTCAAACATCCGTTACAATAAATGGCCTTTTACTAGCAGTGAGTGGTTTGGAAAGATTTTTAGTAGCAATTTTCCACGGATTTACGACAGGATTCATGGTTCTTAGCGTGCGGAAAGGAAGATGGGTATATGGACTTACAAGTATGATTATAGTTCATGGCATTATTGATACATTAGCGGCACATTATTTGCTGACAAAATCTTTCAACACGTTAGTTTTGTCTTATGTTAGCTTGATAGTAGCAAGTGTAGTCCTCATTATTTTTGTTACAAAAGATATGAGAGCGTATAAAACACAAACCCTGTAAGTGTAAGAGGAACTATATAAATAAGTCCTGGGACAGGTCCGCGTTTTTCTGCCACCATTAACGCTACTACGGCTCCAATAAACATTCCGCAGAGAGATGTAATTGCATAACCTAGAGAACCATATTTTAGAAGAGATGCTATGAGACTCATAGGGAAAACATAATCTCCCAGCCCTATATAATGCTCAGCGTTTTCGCCTTTAATTTTTATGAGTAAGGGTATATCCATTTCTATTGAGGCTTTTGCAATATTTTTCATAGGCCCCTTATGCACTGCAATTAAGTCGTATATCATCATAATTGCTAATATAGAAGCCCAAATGTAAGGATAGGCCATAGAGCCTAATAGAGCTCCTATACCGCCGACAACAAGAGCTAAAATAGTGGTTTTTACTTCAGTAGGCGATATTTTTGATATTAACAAGAAAACAAAAAAAGCAGACAGAGATAGAGATATTATAAGAGGAAAATTAATAAGCAAGCCCCTAAGGGAATACGTAAGTGAAATGTACATTGCAATCATGACTAGGTACTTTATTGCCGTAGCCTTAAGCTTAAAAATAATATATACTATGAAAAATGCTATTAGAACACTAAAAACGATAGTAAAGATTTTTCCATAATCTTCTGGAGTCTTTTGACTTTCATATATAATTACGTCTGGATGGTATGTTGGCATAGGAGCAGTACCATTTAACACAATCTCTTCCTCAACCTCATGAGCTATTTCTCCGAATCCCACAAGTATTAGATGAAGGAAAAGGTATGAAACCACCGTGAATAACACCATGTTAAAAATTATTCTTCTCATGAATCTCACCAGAGATCCTATGCTTATCAGTAATTTGCACTGTTAAAAGCTTTGAGTAGAGGGTCAACATCCTAAAACTCAAGTAGTATAAATATAAGGGACACGAAAATTATACCATCTTCTGAGTTTTTTATGATGATAATTCATTCTCACCGATTAAAATCAAATATTTGCACACATTCTTTACACAATTATAGAAATTTAATAT
>CBEVQP010000045.1:0-9628 GCA_965552035.1 uncultured Thermoplasmata archaeon
GCGGCTTTGAATGAGTCATTTATTTTTGCTCTTAGTGCAGTTATTACGCCAGAGAGAACATCACCAGAACCTCCAACGGCCATTGAAGGACAACCTGTCCTGTTTAGTTTGATTCTCTTTCCATCACTTATGATGTCTATTGGTCCCTTTAGTACAATTGTAGCGTTAAGGTCTTTGGCCTCCTTTTTTACGTTTTTTATTTTCTCCTCTAAAGTCTTTCCTGGATCGTATCCAAATAGATATCTGAACTCTCCTGCGTGTGGCGTAAGAATCATATCGGCTCCTTGTAACTCATTTTCATATGCTTTAACAAGAGTAAGTCCTCCGGCATCAAGTATTATGGGCTTGTGAGGATTCTCAATTATTGTTTCTACGAGCGGTTTAATAATATCAAAGAAACCAATTTCTCTATCCATTCCTGGCCCAATTAAAACAGCGTTCGCCCTATCATAGAAGGTATGGAGGTCATTTACTACAATTATTGAGGGAGAATAGCTAATGTATATTGTTCTTCTAAGCTTTTCTTCTGACTTAAAGTACGTATATACGTAGACCAAGTCTACGCCCATACGATAAGCAGACATTGCTGCTAAAATTATTGCACCGAGGAATGTGGAAGCATCAATTATTAAAACACGCCCTCTTCGACCTTTATGGACGGTTTCATGAGGGCGAGGATAATAGACGAAGAGATCTCCTGGCCCTGCATAAAGATCGGCTTCTTCAGGTATCCCAATATCTGCAACTCTTATATTTCTAGAGACATAGGTAAGACCCTCTTTTACATCATGGAATGTGACTACATAGGTAGGGTTTATGATGACATCGTGTACTATCCCCGAGGGGTAATCAATTGAAATAACATCTTTTTGAGAGCTATTAATAGCTAAAATAGCACTTCTATAGGGCTCTTTAACAGTGTTCCCAGAGATTCCAACACCAAATATTGCGTCTATTATTAGTTCGGCCCAATTTAGGAGATCCTCTAAATTCTCTTTATAAACAGGGACTTTTGTTTCTGAAGTGAGTCTAGTATACGCATACGTAGCCTCTTCTGTTTTAGGCTCTTTAAACAAAAACACTCTAACATTGTTCTCATGTGATAAGAGTCTTGCAGCGACTAGTCCATCACCTCCATTGTTTCCAGGACCACACACCACAAGAATTTTTTTGTTTTTTCCATATTTTTCTTTAATAAATCTATAAATGGCTTTTCCCGCATTTTCCATAAGTGTTTTTGTATCCACACCACAAAAATTAGAATTTATGTCAAGTCTTCTGACATCGTCAAATGACATCATATTTATCACCAGTAATTTTTTATGTTAGTTGGTCTTGAATTCAACTATATTATCTACACTACTGCTACCCTTAAAGCCCTTAGGAATTAATAAATATTTGACAGAATTTAATTCTAAGAGGTTTAGAGGTGACATCATGGAGAAAATAAAAGCAGTTATATTTGACTTGGATCAGACATTAGTTTATACGCTAAAAAGATTTTACAAAGTATATAACGGAACAAGAGAATATTTTTCCCTCAATAAAATGTCATGGGAGGAGTTTTATGAAAAATTCGAAAAAGATACGCTCAGCGAAGATATACCCTCCGATATCATAGATGAGTTTTGGAGAAGATTTCGACGAGAGTATTGTAATCATATCACAAGTGAGGATGGGCCTATAGAAGGAGCCATTGAAATCTTAAGAAGACTCAAGGAAAAAAACATTATAGTAATTGTGACTACTGGTAGAGAGTGTCCTCCCGAAATTATCAGAAAAGAGTTAGAGTACTATGGAATTTCTGAATACGTAGATGACATCTATACGCTGATGATGCAGGAAAAAGACGATGAGGAGATTCTTTTTGAGCGATCCGGATTGTTAAAAAGAATTCTCAGGAAATATAACCTTAAACCAAGAGAAGTGATATTTGTTGGAGATTATATTCCCGATATGATTTCGGGAAAGAGGGTCGGTGTAATCACAATAGGAGTGAGTACAGGCCTTAAATCACCAGAAATTTTAAAAGAAAATGGTGCCGAATATGTTTTTGACTCAATAAAGGACCTAATATGGTTTTTAGAAAAAATGGGTGTGATATGAGACACATTAAAGAGTTTAGAGGATTAATATCTGAAAAGTTAATTAAAGCCTTAAAAATAGTTGGTATAGAAAAATTAAATCCTCTTCAAGAGGAGTCTCTCTACAAAATCTTATCGGGTATAAACGTACTAATAATAGCGCCTACTGGATCTGGAAAGACTGAAGCAGCAATGATACCTATTTTTGAAAAAATTCTTCAGGAAGGTGGCAGGGCTCTCTACATAACACCACTAAGAGCTCTAAATCGGGACATGTATAGGAGATTAGTAGAAATTGGAAAGTCTTTAGGAATATATGTAGATTTGCGTCATGGAGATACGCCGCAGCATATCAGAAGAAAACAATCAGAAACATTTCCTGACATTCTTATAACTACGCCAGAAACGTTTCAACTACTATTTGTAGGAAAAAATCTTAGGAAAATGCTTTTTGATGTTAAATACGTGATAGTAGATGAAATTCACGAACTAATCGATAACGATAGGGGCCTACAGCTTACAATAGCTCTTGAGAGACTCGATGAATATTCTAAGGGCTATCAGAGAATAGGACTTTCTGCAACAATTGCCAATAAAGAAGAAGCTGCAAAATTCCTTACAGGCAAGAGGTCATGTGAAATTATTGAGTGGGAACCAGAAAGAAGTATAGAAATACGGGTTAATCCTCTTTTTGGGAAATATTCTCAAAAATATCATGAAATAATATTCGAGAAGAGGGTAATGAAGAGACTTCTTGATCTTATGAGGGACTACAAAACTATGCTTGTATTCACCAATACAAGGTCGGAGGCAGAGATTTTAGGAGCACACGCACTCGATTATTCGGATATTGTTAAGGTGCATCACGGATCTCTTTCTAGAGCTGTGCGTGAAAGTGTAGAATTCTCTTTAAGAGATGGCAATGCAAAAGTCGTCATATGCACATCCTCTTTAGAGCTGGGCATTGATATCGGACACATAGAATATGTTATTCAAATAAACTCTCCAAGACAAGTGACGAGACTACTCCAACGTGTAGGTAGGAGTGGACATAAACTTACGGCACGACCAAAAGGCGAAGTCATATGCTCCAATTTAAGGGAAACAATAGAAGCCTTAGCTACAGTCGATCTACTTCATGAGAAGTTTTTAGAGTTCGAACAAATTAGACATAATGGGTTATTACCTATAATGAATCAAATTATAGCATATTCCATAGAAAACAATGGAGTATTCGATCCGGAGTACTTTTATTGGATAATAAAAAGAGCACATCCTTATAAAGACATTCCTGAGGAGCTATATAAAAAGTGTATTAATTTTCTCATTTCTGTGGGTTATTTACAGGAATATGACGGTCAAATAAAACTCACTAGGAAGGGTAGAATGTATTTTTATGAGAATATTTCTATGATTGTCGATGAAACAAAATATAATGTCATGGACATTGAAACAAGGAGAATTATAGGAACGCTCGATAGTGATTTTGTTTATACTTTTAAGGAAGATGAGGTAATAATTTTAGGAGGGGTGCCATGGCAAGTTATTGAAGTTGATCATGAAAAACTTCTTGTTAAAGTTTCTAAAAACATTTTTGTCGAAAACTCTACATTGCCAAAATGGCTGGGAGAAAATATTCCGGTTTCAAAGGAAGTTGCTCAGAGAGTCTTAAAATACATTACAAATAGAGATATTCCTGAAGTGTATATCTTTAGCGATAATACTGAGAGAATAATTAAAGAGGTAGCAAAAATAGGAGAATCCATTTCACACATTACAGAAAATACTATTTTAGAATATGTAGACGCAGAAAATTTGAGATCGTTAGGGCAACCGTATACTGCAAACGTAATAGTATTGTACACATTTCTCGGACATAAAGCAAATGCAGCCCTTTCTACGATCTTTAGAGCTGCGTTAAAACATGTGGGAATTCTTGAGACTGATGTGAAATTTAATGCGTACGGCGTTTATGCACTTATACCTCTGCGATATACTTACAATTATATGAAGAATATTATTTTGCCAGGATTGTTTTCAAGATCATTTGAGGAATTAAAGGATGATGTACAAGGAGAAATTGTACATGTATTTGAATTTCAAAAGATTTTCAATAATGTTTTAAGAAAACTAGGTCTTAAACCTTTGAGAGAAATATCCAACGTCCCAAAGTTTATCAAGAGATCTCTTGAAAAGAATTCGCTGTTTGAGGTTGTTTATTTAGAAGCTATGAGTAAGTTCCTCTTTGAAAAGTCAGATTTTAACGTTGCCAAAAAGTTTTGGAACACTCTCAATGGAAAACCCATTCAGTTTGTAAAAGGACCTACAAAAGCCTTCAAAGAATTTATTTTAGTAGACATTAGTACTACAAGACAAGCAACAACCGACGAAACAATACTTCAGGCTTTTAGAGATTCAATAGAAACGAGAAGGCTTTATCTCATATGCATTAATCCAAAGTGTGGGTACGTAGAAGAAACATCTGTGAGAGAGATTCTGGAGGTAGGGAAACCTGTCAGTAGATGCCCTATATGCGGAGCCATTAGAGGAGTATCAAAATCAAGGACTTCTATTTTGACGGTTTCTAATGCACAAAGAAGGGCTTTAGAAGACTCTGCAAGATTACTCTCAGAGTTTGGTTATAAAGCCTTATTGTGTTTCGCCACGAAGGGTGTGGGAGTAAAAACTGCAAAGAACATACTCTCAAAATATGGATATAGCGATTACCTCCTTATTCGAGAGCTTCTCAAGGCTTATCAAAATTATGTGAGAACAAGAATATTTTGGCACGATTAACGTTACTATTGTCGCTTGTAAAATAATGTTTTGGAGGAGAAGTTACTTCCAGTAAAATCTTTTTCTTTCCCGTTCTTCCTTAATTTTTACAAATGATTCGTACATTCCTACTCCGAATAGGATTATGGACAAAATTACCAGTGGAATAGCAATTATGCTCAGGTAATAATACGGTTGGGCAGTACCACACATCATTACAAAAATCTCTCCTTTTGTATATGTGTACGCGTTTATAATTACTCTGATCCTAGAAATTTGAGAGATACTATCTCCACCCTCTAAACTGAAAAGGGTAATATCCTTGTTGGGGGAATACTCGAATTCTCTCTTATAAATAGTACCGTTTATGTCCTCAATTTTTAATTGTAGGATCCCATTTCCCTTCTCGAAGGTTGAATTAATTACAAGTTGAGAGTAAACTACGTAGACAGGAACGTTATGAAAGTCAACCACGTATTTTTCATAAAAATTATCAGTCGACACAGAATATTCCATAATATTCGTTGTAGGCATCTCATATAGAGAAGCAAAGGAAAGAGCCATTGAAATTACGGCAAGAGTAATGGCTAGTATTAGTTTATTACTCTTCCTAGTGAATTCTCTAAATCTTACTTTTGGAATCAATTGGAACACCAGGGCTATATTCTTCTTATCAGTTTTTTATCATTTACTATAATCTCAAGGAGTATTTTTCCTGAAAGCAACGATCTTTCTACTTTCTTTTTCAATACTTCATCAACTTGAAAGACACCTGCTGGATTATTCATGTAGATCTTTACTTTAATAGGTATTTCTGGATTTTCATTTTCTTCAATGATAACTCTGTCTATTGAGTACGCAGATACGGAGTGGATATCAATCATTTCTGGGTCATGTCTTAGCCTACTGCGTCCTGCTTCTATATCTAATCCGTCTGCCATAGTGATTATGCTAGCCTCTACTGTTAGTGCATCAATGGCTTCATCGTGAGAGTATATGGCATTAAGTGTGAGGTAAGCCAAAAGAAGATAATCATTAGGCGAAAACTTTTTGGCATATTCTAAGACCCTATCCTTAACAATGCAAACAGAAAATCCATAATGATTCGTTCTGTGGATTGCATTTCCAATGTCGTGAAGAAGAGACCCAATCGATATAATGAACTTGCTCCATCTCTCATTTTTTCCGAGCATTTCAGAAGTCGTCTTAAAATTCTTCTTTTTTAGAATTGTGTAGATCTCAAGGGAACGTCTTGTGGTTAATAGGGCATGTATGATGCCATGATCATTGTATTTGTACACTTCTATTACTATTTTGTTCATAGCTTCAATGAGCTCTCTAAATTCTTTATATGCGCTATAATATATTTTGTAGAGCTCTTCATCATTTATTAGTTCTTGAATCTCTCGTAAAAGATCACGCTCAGTATATGTCATCCTATTCACCTTCTTTTAGACATCAAATTTCATGACAATTTAATACATATCCGTCTTTTGCAATATATTCGATTAGGTTTTTATAAACGGGGTCTGCGGAGAGCGTCTCTGCATTGCCTATAATAATCAACTTTCTTTTTGCTCTTGTAATAGCAACATTTAAGCGACGATAATCGCGCAAAAACCCGATATTTCCATAAGGGTTCCCTCTTACTAAGGATAAAACAACTATTTCCTTCTCTCGTCCTTGAAAACCATCGACTGTGTTAATTTCAAGTCCTTTAACTCTTATAAGACTTCGTAAAATATTTCTTTGATCTTCGTAGGGAGTAATAATAGCAATGTCTTCTGGGGGAACTCCAAGTTTTAGAAGATTAGCGACAATTTCAGAAGTTAGCCTCGCCTCTTCTGGATTTTCTCTCGATGTACTACCTTTTCTACGCTTTTCTTTGCTTAATATATTAATAAAGACTATTGGCACATCATCTAAAGGTGCAGCACCTGTTTTATACTTGTCAGACATTTTTATACATCTAACGCTATCATCTGCAATTAGTTTTCCTTCATAAAACATCTCATTGGAGAAATCCATTATTTTCTCATTCATCCTATATTGAATTCTGAGTAGGGTACTATATTTTTTGTACATTTTTATTAATCGCTCAAATAGTGTAACTGAGAGCCTCTTTTTCGCCTTCTCACTAAGGATTGTTGGCGGAAGTTGTTTATGATCCCCAATTAAAATTACTTTCTTTGATTTAATAAGTGGTATCAAACATGAAGGCTCAGTAGCTTGAGTAGCCTCATCAATAATAAGCACATCAAATTTCTCATCTTCGAGTATGTCCATTCCTGAAGCTGAGTTTGTTGCACAGATTACTTGAGCTTCAGATATTGCTTTTTTATATAACATGTTAAGTTTTTTATTGAGAATTGTCTTCAATTCTTCAATCCTTTTTTGTAATTTAATCCATTCAGCCATACTTTTTATTTGAGATTTCTTCAAACCACGATCTGTCATTGAATATTTAGCAAGTAGTAAAATTTGTTCATCAGAGAGGCCTCTTCGGAATTTAGGTGTGGGTTTAAGGAAATCTTCTTGTTTTTTCCTTAATTCAATGATTTCTTTTCTTAGAGCCTCAATGTCTTTATATTCCTTGTACTTTCTAATATAAAAATCTAAAGTCTGGGATCTTAGTTTTTCATTTACTCTCGCAGGATGCCCAAGTCTTATTGCAGAGACTCCTGCATCGAGCAACCTCTCTAAGACATTATCGACTGCAACATTTGAATCTGCGGTCACGAGGACTCTTCTTCCTAGGCTAACGTATTGTCTTATGATTTCAACTGCTGTAACGGTTTTTCCAGTTCCGGGTGGACCATGAATAAGAAATATGGGGGAGAACTTCAGCGCTTTAATTACAGCATCTCTTTGGAACGTGTTTAATTTTTTATCAAAAAATTCAGAAACTGATACATCCTCTTCTTTGATTTCTCCCACACTAAGTAGATATTTAATGTCAAACTCAGAGTCTTCTTTGGCAATCTTCTCTAGAGCTTTTAGCATTCTTTGAAATGTAACGTCATTAGCGTATAAGTCAACTCTTACCTTTCCTTTTAAAAGTCTTTTTGGAGGAACATCTTCGAGGGCTATTAGAAGATGGTGTTTACTTTTTTCTACTACTGTGCCGCCTATAGAGAATCTAAGAGGATCTCCGTCGCTAACAAGAACATAATCACCAACAGAAATTTCGTTTTCTGGAAACTCTTTATTTCTATGAACTCTTATTAAATATCTCTCTCCAAGCATCTCCCCCTTAAAACTACATTTTAAGTTCAGTATGGCTCTACCTCGTTTTTCTCGTTCTTTACCAGAAATATTTTTTATTTCGTTGAGATGAAACTGCATCTCTGCTTCTCTTTCTAACAGGACGGCATCTTTTAACTCCTCTACATAAGTTTTCAGCATCTTCCTAAGGGATTTACTTTCATTATTTATGCGAGTCATAATTTCACCGGATGAGTAACATCATTGTGGCATGGTTTTAGACGATTTTCTAGAGCTATTAATCTGAAGATGGATAAAAATCCTTCTTTGAGTATATGATGAATTCAATTTTTGTAAACCCCGCGTATATATTCTATTTTTTAAACCGAAAATGGTCGTCTTTATTCTCAACCTAATTACTGGATGTATGCGAGAAAGTGCGCATAAAATATATAATACGCGCCTCCGAGGGTGACATTCCTATGATCTTAAAGCACTCAAAAGGGCTAAAATATTTATAGGATAGCTAAGACATATCATAATCTAGAGATTAAGTAAAACCCAATGCACAACCCTATAGTGCTGACGTATGAGGGAGGTAAGAACGAATGAAAGTTTGGAGGACATTGGTCCTTTTGGGATTTGTGGTAGTGCTTGTTGCTTCTTCGCTGGCTTTTGCGACGACAAACATAAAAGCAGCCTATTCTAGCGGTGTCGACGAGATTATAATGACAGGATACACCAAAGAGGAGCTAGGTCTTCTTGCCGTAGGTAAGGGAGACATCGACGTATTCTGGTGGCCAGTTGGCGGTAGTACACTAGAAGGATTCTTCCAATCCAACCCAGAGTATGAGGGCGTTATTGGCACTGTTGCTACGACATCTGGTTTCTGGTCATTGATCTTCAACCCAGCCCACGGAGACCAGGATGCTGGAATTTATAATGAGGGCCAGTGGAAATACCTCATAAAGGCTAGTGACGGCAACGTATATTTCAACCCATTCGCAATACGCGAAGTAAGATTTGCCATGAACATGCTTATTAACAGAAAGCTTATTGTTGACAACATCCTTGGCGGTTATGGATCACCAAACTTCATAACTGGTGTCTTGAGCTCAGAATATACTTATCCATTCATACTACCAGTAGCTTATTCTCTAGGTATTGACGAGGACGGAGATTTCGAGAAGGGTAAGCAGATAATTGAAGATGCACTTGAGGCTGCAGCCCAAGAACTAGCTCAATACGGTTACACACTCGAGAAGGTTGAGGCTGCAGACTCTCCTGCTGGATATTGGTGGTACTTTGAGGGCACTCCAGTAACAGTAGTATTCCTCATCAGAATTGAGGACCAGAGACACGATGAGGGTCTATACATTGCAAACCTACTTGAGATGTGTGGTATTAAGGTTTATCGTGACGAGCGTGAGAGAAGAGCCCTCATACCTATCGTATATGGTGTAGACCCCAAGGACGTTAGAGAGATTGACGTCGGAACAACCCTGGCATGGCACATCTACACCGAAGGATGGGTATCGATGAGCGACTGGAAGTGGGCAGAGTGG
>CBEVQP010000046.1:0-9548 GCA_965552035.1 uncultured Thermoplasmata archaeon
CGTCGTGGCTAACTTTCTATTGGTACTCAAAATAAGACCTACCAAAAATTAGAATGCTGAGGATGAAGGTGGTGTCCAAGCTACGACTTTCATTCAAATATTTCAAGCGTCTTTGCATTTGACTGTAACACGTCGAAGAACTTCTTTGCGTCCACACTAACGATAGGAGGTATTATTTTAGGCTTCGGTGGTTCCTCTTTCACGTTGAACTCGTCCATCTCCTTGACTATCCTCACCCTCAAATCTTGATCTGCAACTCTGCTGTGATAAATAGATCCTAAAGACGCTGCAATCATCTCGATTATGTGCGCTCTTCCCTTTTCTTCGTGTAGATGCGGATTTAGCGTTTCGATCTGGTATATCTTTATTCCTTCCCTCACAGCATCCTTGAATCTTGTTTCCTCCATGAATTTACCGAATTCCTCAAAGATGTACACGAGTTCATATGGCTCTATAGCAAATCCCGAGGCAAACGCCATGATCTCTGCAAGCTTCGTGGACATAGCATGTTCTCCGGCGTTCCCTGTCTTTATTACGTCGGTTTCAAACCCTGTGATTCTTCCTATAAGCAAATTCATATACCTGTTCGTAATCTCGGAGACTCTTCCCCAGCGTCTGAAGTACAAGCTGCTCTCAACAATTTTCGGCTTATACTTCCAAAGGAGACGAACCATAGTATAGGAGGAATCGGACATATAAAATCCTGCAACGTAATCCTTGATGTATTCGTTGACGGCACTAGGGATATAATTGTCGGAATCTACGAAACCTAAATATTCCAAGCCCAGGGCCTTCGTCATTAGGAGACCTATCATCATCCCCTCTCCTTTCCCGCTTCTAACAGCGTCTTTATCAAGTATATACTCATATCTCACGCTTTTCAGCGCCTCAACAAGCCCAGGGTCTTTTTGATGGATAATCATCATAGGCTGCTGAGAGAACTTATGAACGGACTTGAGAATGTCGCGCTCCATCTTATATCTGTCAAAACCATCCATATAGCTGTTTGAAACCACAATAACAGTAATATCTTGAGGTATTGCGCTCAAAACTCCCTCAAAAAGCTTCAGACTCTCGTTTTTTATTGGAACGATAATTGCAAGTTTGCTATAGTATTCTTCAAAAACATCGTAGGGGATGCTCTTAATTAAGGGGGTGTCCTTAAAATTACGTGAGGATTCTAATTTCAAAACTTTTTGAGTATCATAAACCGTGAGAGCGCCTATTCTCTCAGCTGTTCTGGGTGCTTCGACAAGCAAAACAACCACCTCTTTAACAAATTGTTTTAATGTACAAGTCGATAACGCCGCGATAATGCTGAAAATCGCATCAAGAAGCTGCCGTTGTGATAATAGTAAATATAGTACATCCTATGCAGTTATTCTCTAATTGCCATTAATTATTATCGCTGTTTATATTTTAAAAGTTATTGTTTCGATATAGTTAAAATTACATACGAATGAGATTTGGGGGTTATTTTACACACAATTGTTTTGTCTCCAGTTAAAATACAGCCACGACTATTCTGTAGATATGAATATTTTTCCATCGGCCTTAAACGCCCTAACTTTTATCCCATATACATCGCTTATTATATCCTCTCTAAGGACCTCGTTTACAAGGCCAAACGACTCTACAGATCCCTCTTTTAAAAGCACTATCTCGTCCGCGTAAGACGCCGCGAGGTTTACGTCATGCGTAGATATTATTGCCATCGAAGCCATACCGCTCTCTATGATCTCACGTACTTTCCTAAGAACCAATATTTGATTCTTTAAATCCAAATTAGAAGTGGGCTCATCTAATAGCATTATTTTAGGCTCCTGCGCTAAAGCACGTGCAATCATAGCAAGTTGCAGCTCCCCTCCGCTCAGCTCGTTTAAACTTCTAAATGCAAGATGATCTATGCCAAGGGACTCCAAAACTTCCCAAACGACCTCTAAGTCATTTTTGCTAGGTCCCCAATCGAAGTGTGGCCTTCTACCAGTCAAGACCACGTCAAAAACCGTTAAGTATGCAACTTCCGTCATTTGAGGAATGTAGCCCACGAGCTTAGAAAGCTCATGCCTTGACATTTCCCTTAGCTCCCTACCATAAAGCTTTATACTGCCCTCATAGGGAAGAATCCCCGCAAGACACTTTAAAAGTGTTGACTTCCCGGCGCCGTTTGGGCCTAGTAAAAACACTAGCCTTCCCTCGCGGATCTCTAAGTTTATCTCCCTGAGCACATATTTTTCACCATATGAAAACCTGAGATCTCTTATCTCGATCAACTCCTCTCACACCTCCTCAATCACTCTTATCCTATTACCTATAGCCCTCGCCCTGCCTAATTATGAGATATACGAGCATAGGAATTCCTATTAACGTCGTTACTATGCCCACGGGCAATATCCTCGGCATTATTACTACCCTTCCAAGGATGTCGGCGAATAATAGTAAAACTGCTCCCATAAGCGCGCTATACGGAACTAGATACTTGTGGTTTCCCCCGATAATCATCCTTATAATATGCGGTGCTATGAGCCCTACGAAGCCTATTATGCCCACGAAGGACACTATTACTGCGTTTCCGAACGCAGCGACAAGCATGCTTTCTAGCCTTATCCTTTTAGGCTCTGTGTTCAAGGTTTTTGCAACGTCGTCGCCCATCAGAAGTGCATTATAACTCCACGCCCTATAATACGCGTAGGATATAACTATGAGTGCTGCGATGGCCATTAAAATCAATTTGTCCCAATACGCCCTTCCAAAGTCTCCGAACATCCAGAACGTTATCGCAGCGACCTGTATGTCCATTGAGAAATACTGAATTAAGAATAACAGTGCTTGGAAGAAAGAAGCTGTGGCAACGCCTCCCAAAATAAGCCCCACGGGGCTCAGGTTTCTTATTTTCGCAAGGGTAAGCACCACTGCCACGGCGCTCATAGCTCCCACGAACGCTACAATGGGAATTACGTATGGATTGGAAATTATCACTCCCTCGCCCGTCCTTGTAACTATTCCTCCACCGAGATATATTATCGCTATCGCCGCCCCCAGAGCAGCGCCCTGGTTTACGCCTAGTGTATACGGAGACGCTAGAGGGTTTCTTAACACGCACTGCATCATAGCGCCAGAGACTCCTAATATGATCCCTGCAAAAATTGCTGCCAATGCTCTGCACGTCCTTAGGCTATAAATCAAAGGCATATTTCCTAAATCTTGCGTATTGTTCGTCAACAATACCCAGAAATATCTGAAAAGGCCTAAGAAACCTACGCTATAAGAACCGACAGAAATGGATATGATAAATGCTATAAAAAGAAAAAATACTAGAGACGCTCCTAATATTCTCCTTTTAAACAAGTATTCTCCATAGTTAACCTCGTGCTTCATAGCTGAACACCAAGAGGAGTCCCAAGCGCTCCGAACCTCGAGGCCATATCATCATAAAGCGCCTTGCCCACAAAGTGCTCAAAGATTTCATTTGCCTTTTCCTTTACGTCTATGTCGCTGAACTGCTCGGGATACAGCACTTTTCCTATGGCATAGCAGTTGATAAAGACTATCTCTATGTTTGTCCCATAGAAATTATTTGGCCAGAGAGTATAGACCCTTCCTTCCTTAAACGCGTTTAGGGCAAGGTAAAACTCAGGATTGTCTGATATATCTTGCATAACGAGGTTTAAGTTTAATGCGTCAATGAATATATAATCTGGTTTCCACGAGAGTATTTGCTCCTTGTCCACAAGAAACGTTCCGTTTCCTAACTGCTTTGCCACGTTGTTCACGTCGAGCAATACAAAGGGCAGGTAGTTGCCGCTCGTGGACTCGAAGCCATGCGCGCCCTTATACGCGAGGCCTCCTATATAAACGCTCGGCCTGTATGTTACGTTTTCAACCCTTGCCCTCAGATCTTCTATTAGATCATTTATATAGGCTATAAGCTCCTCAGCCCTGTCTTCTCTGCCGAGAACCTTTCCTGCGATCCTTAAGGCCTCGATGAAATTGTTTAGGTCGTCCGAGGAAGGCCACAAGACCACGACAGGAATTCCCGTTTGTTCCTCAAGATTTTCCACGACGTCAAGCGACACAAAGGACGCCAATATCAAATCAGGACTAAGCTTTATTATTTCCTCGACATAGGGTGTTGGATTATCTGGTCCTCCCTTTGCTATAGAAGTCATATTCGCGAGCTCGGGATGTGCAAGCCTATATGGCCTCCCTATAGGATCCCAATATTTTTCAGCATCCTCAACGCCAACTATGAGATCCGTGGCGTTGAGATACACAGCGATGCGCAGCGCAGAGGGGCCAATGCATACTACTCTTTTTACTTCCTTAGGAACTATTACTTCCCTTCCTGCCATGTCGATTATCTTGATTCCTTCAATCTCCTCGTTTTTGTTGTGCTCATAGGCAAAATATGCGAGGGTACCTCCTACAAGTATTATTAACACCACAAAAACAGCAAATTTCGCTTTTACTTCCATAGTATTCACCTTTTCACGGGATATTTAATCCCGTGCACTATTCCTCTGCCTACTACTGCGCTCAATTCCTCAGATGCACATACTGGACAAAGATATTCTCCATTTACTTCTATTGCCTTAGGTTTCATTACTAACTCTCCGCACTTCGCACATCTCACGCTTTCAAAAATAGGCGCTCTCTCTATCTCCTCCACTTCTACTTCTTCTATCTCAAAGTCCTCCTCTGGGATCTCTGCCATTTTATACGCGAGCTCTTCCCATAGCTTCCAAAGCCTTTCCTGATCTTCATTAGTGCCTTGCCTTTTCCTTACAACCTTGTCAAAAAGCTCGTTGGCCTCCTCGGGAAAATACTTTGAGATTATTTTCTCGGAGTCCACGTATATCCTTACGCCCTTCCACGTGTCTCTGCGCACAAACGTTGCAGCGTTCTTTCCAGTATCGACGTATATTAGGCTGTTGTTCCCCAATGTGCATCCCGTGCCTACCTGTATTCCATCCACCATGCAATTATTTACCTCTGCTATTACGAGAAACTCCTCTCCTACTGTTTGCTCCTCCTTCGAGATGTCCATACTCAGCTTCTTCATTGCGATTTCTGAAATTCTAAGGCCAAGGACTAAAAATGGACATAGATGCCCATGAAACTCCTTTGCCTTCTCGATTAGTTTTCTATCGACCATAACGCTCCCTCGCAGAAGTTTTATATAAAATATTCTGAAGTGCACATATATTATTGTTGTGTGCACATAAGTAGCATACCAAAAAGCAAAGTGTTATGTGGGGTAAACTTTTAGTTCTGGAACTATAATACGCCATTCACTATTCAAAAAAGAAAAAATAGGGACAAGAATCAAAAAGCTTCATCAAACGGGCGCGTTTCTCAGGTCCTCGAGTTCCTCTGGAAGCAACCTAAACACCAGCTCATGTCCATGCACGCTTCTGTAGTCCTCAGAGAATCTCGACAGAACCTCTGCGACTTTGCCTGTAATTGCATTTGGATCTCTGTCCACAATGGCCTTGGCCAAGTCTATACCAAGTGTCTCGTATTCCTTGATTACGTTGCTGTCTTCTATCGATAGTTCCTCAAAGTTGAAGATTACTTGCAGCTTCCTCGTCCCTGCTTTCTCTTCGCGAGTCTCTTTCTTTATGTTTATTTCGAGTACATGTGCGGTTGGCATATAGAACCTCGTTAAGAAGTTTATTTCCGGAATCCCCGAGCCTCGGAACATGATGTCAACGATTTCCTTGTATTTTCTGCTTTTGTCTCCGAGTTCCTCTACGAGGTATTCGAAGGACTTTCTTTGGTCTCCTTTGAACAGCTCTAGAAATCCTCTTAGGACATCTTCCGGAGGTTCTCTTAAGAACAACTTCTTTGGGCTTACTGTTTCAATGCTAATTACTGGCTTGTCCTCGGAGAACGGTACGATTGAAATTTCGACAAAGGCGTTCTCGTAGAGGATTTCCGCCTTCCAGTAGCAGGGCACAACCTTTTTTCTTAGAACTGCGCTGAGAATCTCTGAAATGTCGTAAGGCAAAGTCCTATTAAGCACTTCTCTCACAAGCTCTTCTGAGTATGCTCCGTTTAGACGATGCTTCTTGTATACTCGAGCACAGAACCTTGGCGTAATTATCACATTAACGTCCTCTGCCGAATAGAGATCCTCGACAGTAGCGTCACCGATGATTCTGTAAGTTGGTGGGTTCTCTCTGACTCTTATTGCGTGCCTTAGTCCAATTGCACGCCTTGTTTCCTTTTCAGCTACTGCAAGTACTGCGCTCTGCTTATTTACTGCCAATACTTCGATTATGTGTGTCTTTGGGGTCACTGTCGATGGTTCGCTGCGCGCTGCTGTGGCCGGGCCCTCTGTACTTGCTTGTCCTTGGGAAGGCCCTATATTCAGATCGCGGGCCATCTTCCCCCTCATCATGTTCCGCGCATAAGACGGATTATTTTTAAATGTTTTGGTGTTATCAGAAATCTTAATCGCTTGCAATATCTCCGCAAGACGATATATCATGAACAAAACTACTCCAATACTTAGATAATAACCGCTGGTACAGGGGGTTTCATATAAGATTCACAATAAAAGATTACTGGGTAGCCACGCTCTAGTAGTTTGCGAATGCTCTTTATTACGTCGTATTTCTTTAGAATATCTATTATAGTTCTGAGGGGCTCTCTTTGTAGTATCTCGATGATTTTGTCGGACTTGTTCTCTTTAAGCGTGTATATCAATATATCATCGAATATATTCGCAGATTCCTTGAAAGGTACCAGGAATATTGCGGACTTGTGGATATCTCTCCTCTCATGCGCATCTGCAATTGTAGAAACCTTGAGTATGTACGTTCTACTTATTGAGCTCTTTTCTTCCCTGCGCTCCATTTCAAGAGAAATATAGTATCTACCCTGCTGAATTACCGTTGCGATGATTTTCGTGCTTAAGACGTAGTTCTCTCTTGATTTCTATACAAGTTCTTTGTAGTAATCAAGTGTTTTCGCACATTCACTATGTTCTACTCTTAAGTATCTGAATGTCTCAAGCATAGCATCAAATCTTTTTAAGAATATGGAATATGGGATTAAACTTGTCTAGGTCTGATATAAAATATTCTTGGGATTCTGCTGGTGATTCTATTACAAGCTCTGCAGTAGATGTGTTTTCATATTGTATTTCAGTTGTATCTGCTAACACTTGCACTCCTGAAACCCACACAACAGTTTTCTCCTCAATAGCCACTTGGTATGTGGTATACTTGTAGAGTCCCGTTACTATCAGGAATCACCATATATGTTGTTACTGTACATTTAATATTTAAAAAATCTTTTAGTAGTAATTAAAATACTACATCACTAAACTCCTCATAATATACGGGTGAACGTCTTGAGCCTGTTAGGGACTATTACATGGTTCGATATAGCTTTGGATATCGTCAAAGCAATCCCTATTTTTCTATTTATCGTCATTGTGGTTAGATTTATAACGAAAAAACTGTATTCAATAATGATCTCCAAGGGAATGCGGGAAAACGTAGCCGTTTATTACAATAGAAAGATAATACATATCCTGAGCGGTGGGCTTGCAGCGCTTCTGGTTCCAATACTTTTCGTTGAGCCCTTTGCCCCTATGATTCTTGCATATAGCTTAGCCTTGGCCACATACCTTCCTCATAAGACTGGAAGACTTCTTAGGTGGTTCCAGGTAAAAGAGAACATGTACGAAGTTAACTTCTGCATCGCTTGGGGAACATCCTTAGTAATCCTCTGGCTCTTGACCGGAAACCCTTGGGTTTCCGTAATTCCTGCTATCGCAATATCATTCGGAGATGCAATCACGGGTATCGTGAGAAATAAAGTGTTCGGCTATAGGACGAAACACTGGATAGGAAACATCGCAATGGCAATTCTCACAATACCCATAGGATATATTATTGATAAATGGGCTGGAGTTACGGCCATGATTGGGGCCTCGATTATAGAAAGGGTAGAATACAACCCTATTGACGATAATTTACTCATCGCTTTTACGGCGACGGCAATACTGTTAATCTGGCACTTCTTATTGTAAGAAAGGATGATATCTAAGCCCCATATAAGCCATATTAACAAAAAAGGATTTATGCTATTTCGCTCATACTTTGTTGGTTTGTTATATCTTTTATAGAGTTCGAAAATATAAAAACTCATCAAACGCAGAATTGATGCTCAGAATTTTTTATATTTCCAATTATAAACGTCAGGTCTTCTTATAGAAAGTAATACTCCATACTCCTATGCCAACAATAGCTATTACCGCCACTATAATTCCTACAAGAACGCCCGTGCTAATTCCTTCCCCCATATATAGGTGTAGGATGCACCTCCACGGTTAGTGTAAAAGTGTCAACGTCATCTACAGTGTGCGTATTCACATTATATGCCTCGACCGTCCATTGATAGGCACCTTCTGTCTTAGGTGCTAAACCAAATAAAGTAGCCGAAGCGGAATGTCCTGCGTCTAGAGTTAATGAGAGAATCTACAACCTTATTGTTGTGATCCTTTAGCCTTAACTCTACGGTTCTTGATGCTTCTTCATCGTTTGTTACGGTAACGCCTATGGAAAATGTCTCTCCAGCGTTAACAGGTATTGATACTTGCTGTGTAGTTACGGTAAAGTGCAGATATGCAGCCATTTTTAGAAAAATTCTAAGGAACTCGTCATTTGAGGTGCCCCCAATATGCCCAGCACTAGTCTCCCTCGGTGTTCACCCTAGAGACGCCCTCTTAGTCGAAAATGTTGTCCAAGACACAAATGCGATGTGTATGTTTGAGTTGACCAACGAGTGCTTAGGTATAATAAAGAAGCTCCTCCTTAAAAGAGGCTACCCCGTGAGATTCGAGGCAAGAGACATATTCGAAGTGATCTTTCCCTTGGTTCCTTAATAAGCTAAACATGTCACACTCACCTAAACACTGCTATAAACTCATCCCTCGTAAATATCGGCAAATGGTTAAGCACGATTTCCAAGCTTTGCAAGAAATCTTCCTTAAAATCCTTTCTTTGATATATTTCAACCATGTCATCGTCTATGATCACGGGAACTTTTCCCAAAACCGCGTATATTTTCTTCGGCTTCCCGTACTCGCACTCTATTACGAAGTCATCCCCTACCGCGATACATTGCTCGCCGACGGAGGGATACACAGCCCTAATTCTCTTGGAGAACATGTCAAAGATATCTTGAAAGTAATTCGCCTCTGTATCTTCAAATGGTAGTACGAGAGCCTTTTTCGGATCCACGTTGAAGTACGCAAGGCAGGGGCGTGGCATGTGTAGCGGACGCACTTCAATCTCTACAAGCAGCTTTTTATCTATATCACTTCCAAACAGCCCGTTCTTTCTCAGAAACTCCTTAACCGCATACATTACAAAGATGCCTAGGTTTAACCCTGCGTAATATATTTCAAACTCCTCTCCCGAAACCGCATCTACAATGGCCTCCACAGTGTAGACATCCTTGTAGAGATAAACCTCCGGCATAACGGCGATGTCTGCGTAGTCGCTAACGATTATCCCATTGTACGCAATTTC
>CBEVQP010000047.1:0-9451 GCA_965552035.1 uncultured Thermoplasmata archaeon
CCTCTCTTGTTTCGGAAGTATATATTTCTGCAAAAAGCATAATAACCGGGTATCCACCATATAAAATAATTTTAGATTCCGAGGAAGTCTCTGCGCCTATAACAGGAGTCATATCTAGTTTAAGACATCTAAGAAGGGATATCTTTGTAGTAGGATGTGATATGCCATGTATAGATCCGCACATTGTTGATTTCATAATATCTCGAGCACTATCCTCCAATGTCCTGTTCGTCTCTTTGTCAATTAAAGAAGGGCTTATGGAACCATTATTTGCCTATTATAGTTATAACATTTTAGACATATTGCTTAACAAGTTTAAGGAGGGAAATTATTCTCTTCAAGACATATTAAGGGAAATAGGTGAAAAAATATTGATTAAGTTGGAAGATGTTCCCGTAAATCTCAAAGATGCTGCTAAAAAAAGCATTATAAATATTAACAAACCAGAGGACCTACTACTTTTGTACGACTGTTTAAATGATAATAATTCTAAAAAGTGGTAGCGGGGCCCGGATTTGAACCGGGGACCTCGGGGTTATGAGCCCCGCGGGATAACCTGGCTACCCCACCCCGCTGTCCATTGATTAAAATAATAGGAAAACTTATAAAACTTTGTATCAAAGTTTTCTCTTTCCTAAGTTTATATCCTCCTGGGCGTGTAATAACATTGTACTCTTTAAATTTTAGAAGTTCTTTCAACACAAAAGTGAGTAAAAAGTTATGTATAACCATGTTCCTCCTATTTACTTTCATACCTTAAAATATCTAAAAATAGTAGATGATGTTCAAAAATATCTACTAAAAATTTAAGGCAATCTCACTTTAAATAAACTTGTTGACTCTAAATCCAGTAAAGGTACTAGGTGACAAAAATGACAATAAAAATTGAAAAATCACCGTTAATGGAAAGACTAGAGGAAGAAAAGAAAAAAATAATGGAAAAGCTCTCAAAAATAAAACACAGATTCATTGTTTATTCCGGAAAGGGTGGTGTTGGTAAAAGCACCATTTCAGCAGGCTTAGCATATGGTCTCTCTAAATTAGGCACTACAGGCATCTTAGACGCCGACATAACTGGGCCCAATATCTACAAAATGTTGGGGGCTCTTGAACCTTTGTATGGGGAGAACAATGAAATAATACCAATTGAGGTCAATGGTCTTAAACTTGTGTCTTTAGGCCTAATTCTTCCCGAGGGTCAGCCAGTGATTTGGAGAGGTCCTCTTCGTACCGGAGCTATTAGACAATTCATTAAAGACGTTCGTTGGGGAGAGCTCGACTTTCTCGTTGCGGATCTCCCTCCAGGTACGGGAGACGAAGCAATTACAGTTTTCCAGGATCTTAGCCCTCATGCCACAATCGTTGTAACGACTCCCCAAAAAATAGCATTAATGGACGCTCAAAGAACCATAACCATGGCAAGAAATATGGGGGTCAAAAAGATCTACCTTATTGAAAATATGTCATATCTCAAATGTCCAAAATGCGGACACAAAATAGATCTCTATGGAAGAGGGAGTGCTAAAGATTTGGCAAAAAAGATGGGTGTGACATTTTTAGGGGAGGTTCCTTTAGTACCAGAAATAATAAAAGCCGCCGATAATGGCATGTTAATTGAAGAATTAGAGAAGTTAGAGATCGGTAAGATCTTTGAAAACATCGCTAAAAAGCTCGTCGAAGACGTTAAGAGTTCATAATAATCATTCTTACGCTAAATCCATCCTTTAAATTTCTTATTTTTGTTATAGCTTCTTTTTCTTTTTCTATTCCAAGAAGGTATCTTACAAATCCTAAATAATATCCTATAAAAATAGCATATGGTTTTTTAGCGTCTTTACCTTTTGTCTTTACGTATTTTTCTGCCAGACCTCTCCTCATTTGAATCAAAATTTCACTGTCACTAAGTGTTATCGTACACTCGCCAAAATAATTCGAGCTTTTGAAGTTGGATATATGGGCCTCAAGGATTCTTTGGATGAACTCTTCCCTGTTTAGACTGTCCAACTTGATGTTAAGTACTTCTTCAACAATTGACTTATATACTTTCATCATTTCTTCTCCAGAAATATACGCAAGCATTATACCGACGCTCAAAGAAAAATCCTCAGATACAGCCGTAGAAAGGCGTTCTCCTAGATCCAGCAAAAGTTCAGAAGAAACTATGAGAAGGGGCCCCATAGTGTTAATATAAATGTGGCCGTTGTCTGTAATTCTCACATCTATTCCTTTCATACTCTCTACTATTGCTCTTGTGATTGACTCGTTTTCTTTGACTTTTATGTGAGTCATGAGTTTCAACTCCAGGTATATTGTCACGAATTGTGTATTCTTTCTTTAATATTTTGTTGAATTTGGCTATTTAAAAGTGTTATTTCTCTCGCGTAAATAGTGATACTCCTACTATAATTCCCACAATTAACCCAACTATTAGGAATATCTCCGCTCTTAACCCTTCCCCTATGTTTAAAGGTACTGAAATAACTTCTTTCGAGTTTTCTATTACTTCGGGTAAAAAGTGTACTTCTTCATTTAAAAACGATGAAAAGATTATTCCTTCTAAAGATGCTAAAACAGCAGGTTCCGTCATATTAACAGATAGTAAATACTTTGAAAACTCTAGCTTTGATCTAATCAAAAAGGCGCTTGTACCCATCCAAGATTCTATTGCAGAGATTTCGTCCTCAATGTTTTTGTTTAGCTTAGTAATTGCCATAGAAAGTGCTTCTGCTGGTAAGTACTCTAAATATAAAACTAAAGCAGCTTTTGAAATTATTACAGTAGAGGCATAAAAAACTCCTGGATAATATTGATTTTCTAACGCTTTAAGAGCTATCCACTCCGACATTTCAACACCAAAATCCTGCGGAATGTTTGCTCCTAAAGAATTTAATAAATCTAATAACGATTGTGCATAAGCTAACGAATCCCTAGCAAGAAGGTAGGGATCTATCTCTTTTTCTGTTTTTTCAGGTATCTTTGCCCACCATTCTGCGGTTAAAGCCCGTTCGTATGCATACGCCAGCACATAAAGGCTGTTTTCGACATTTTCTGGACTAAACATTGTCTGATTAAAAACTTCTAAGTAATATTTTGCCTCAAGCAACCTATACTGAGCAGCTCCTAAATTTAGCATTTCAGAAACTGAAAGAATGTTCTTTTTCACTAAAATCTCATCGCTTAGGTTATTAATTACGTTTAACACTTCAAGATAAATTTCTCCCAATGAACGTTGCTTATTTTCTGAAATAAAGTATTTCCCTAGATATATTGCCGTCCTAGAGTAAATTCTAGACTGGAAGAGCCTACTAATAGCTGCATAATACATGTTTTTCTCTAACTGTTTCTTAGCGTCATTAAATGCTAATGTCGCATTAATAACGTACGTTTCTATGATGCCTCGAATATTCGATGGAATTTTGATGTCATTTTCATAATCTTTGGCCATTTCTAAAAGTTCAAATGTAGTATTCATAGAGTCATACGCCGATGTTTTTATATACACGTCCAAATCATGCAATACACTCTCTGAAACGTTTGTAGATTCTACTTTCTTTATCGTCGTTCCCGTCATAAGTTCAAAAGCTTCCCACACTGAAAACACATCGAGGACTTTCATACCCAAACTTTTAGCGTAATTTTTGAGAGTTATATACTGACCATTTACCTTAATTACTCCCTCAGACTGTCCATAAGGTACCAAGAAAGTTTTGATGCCTAAATGATGTGCTGCATCTATTTTCTCCTTTAAAGATCCCACGGGTCCTATTATTCCTCCAGGCAAAATCATCCCAGTAATGGCATAGTCACAACTAATGTTAACATCCAAAAGTGCTGCCAATGTGACTATGGCTAAAGCAGCACCTGCTGAGGGGCCGCTTATGCCTATCGTTGAGGGCGGAAGTTCATAATAAAACTCGAGCGTATTAAAATCGTAGCCAGCCATCGATGCAGCCATATGAGCCGCAATTATGGCCGAAGCATAAAAACTCTTATCTGGAACAGGAATGGCACTAATAAACACCTTTCCACCTTCATAGGATTTATATACTGAGACTCTAAGGAGAGAGTATGTTCCGTAGTGCTCATTACTTGTTGTGGAAGCTGCACCAAAGATGATTATCTCCTTAGATCCTATTAGTACCTTGTTTTCTTCGTTAGCAAAAATAGGATTCACTTGACTTATGAGTAAAATGCAAATAAGAATGCCTAAGATTGCCGAAGCATTTTTGATCTTTGTATGCACAAACGACACCTCTCAACTAGAACATATACGGTCTAAAATCTCTAGAATATACGTACTTTCCATATCCTGGTTCTTCATTAACTTCCCAATCCTCTACGAATGCTTCTCCTCTAATGTAAACGTATTGTGGAAATATCGCTCTCAGACCTTTATATATGGTCCATTCACATTTATAAAAGAGCATACTATCTTTTATACGCTTTTCTTCGCTAAAATCAATCACAAGAAAATCTGCATACTTTCCAGGCTCAAAGCTTCCTTTATATTGCGATATCCCAGTAAGTTTCGAAGGAATGTAGGAGTACATTGCCATTAAATCTTCTAATCTAAGTATCTCCTCCTTAACAAAAACTAACATTAACGGTAAGGCTTCTTGAACGCCGGGCACCCCGGGAGGAGGATTTTCGGATTCTTTTTCGCTAAGCTCATGAGGAGCGTGATCGGATGCATATACTGGAACAGATGCTCTAAAGAATGCTCTCCACAACGCTTGAGAGTCTTTCTTTGATCTAAGAGGGGGATTCACTACGCCAAAAGGCCATAAATCCATATCCTTGTTAAACAAAAGGTGGTGGGGTGTAACTTCAAAGGTAACAGGCATTTTAAGAAGATAATTTAATCCTTCTTCTGTACTTACGTGGGCGATATGTAGCCTCCTACCCTTAAATAATTCAAGTGAGAGTTTTATTCCCTCAATTTCGGCTTTGGGAGGTCTTAGCTTATTGTAATCATCTAAACTATAAATGTCGCCATTAGAGATATAATCGGGATGCTCTGCATGAACCGACAACAAAACGTTCTCAGGAATTTCGTCTATAATTTCCTTCAATTTTTCAATATTTTCCCATTCATATAGATAAATTTTCAACACTTTTGTCAATTTTAGTAATTCCTTTAAGTTTGAGTCTTCCCAGACGCCACCATAAAGTCCAAAATCAATAACAGACTTCTTTGTGGCAATTTTTAATTTTTTATTAAATGATTTGGCATCTTTTACTCTAGGATGCGTATTTGGCATCTCAAAAACTGTAGTAACTCCACCAGCTAGTGCTGCAGTAGATCCTGTTTTGAAGTCTTCTTTATTAGTGTATCCTGGATCTCTAAAGTGAACATGAATGTCTATTGCGCCAGGAATAATTACTTTTCCAGAAAAACTCACATGTTTGGCATCTTCAAAATGCTTTTTTATTCCAACAATAATTCCATCTTCATCTACAGCTAACTCCCCTTCTATTACTTGTCCCTTATAAAGAATTTTACCTGCATATGCTGTAATACTCATAGGAGTTTCCTCCTCTTAATTTTGCCATAAGGTTTTTCTTCAGCAAAAATTACTGCAGTAAACTTGTAAATTTCCGTATCTTTATCTAGCCAACAATCTCCTGGGAGGCCTGCTTTCCAACACGTATAAGAAAGAAATGTCGTAGGATCCCATTTTTCTTCAACAGCTACTTGTGGAAGCAATAATCCTTGATAAAATCCCCTCTTTACTATTAGTCCATCTTCACCTATTTTGATGTATTTAGGCAGTTCTTTACGGTCTTTAACGTCAAGTTTTATAGGCGGTGTGAGTATGCTTACTTCCACTATCAGATTATTTAGCTCTTCTGGTCTTACTGGTGGAAATCTTGGATCATGTAAGGCTGCACCCTCAGCTGCTTCTATTAAAGCTTCAATAAGCGGATATACCGGATATGGTATCCCTATGCATCCTCTCAATTCTTTTTGAGGATGCTTTTCTAACGTAACAAAAGCCCCCATTTTTTCATAAAATATATCAGGCAAATTTTCATACTCGGGAGTTTCATCTCCTTTTACAACATGATCCACAACGTCTCTCGCAATTCTCACAGCCAGTTCTCCCTCTTTGTCTGTAAGTCTCATGCTATCACACTCCAAATTTAGGTAATTAATCTCACGTCTTACTAATATCTGTTAGTGATTCATCTCTTAATAAAAACTCAGGAGGTACTAATAATGATTTCAGATCGCGTAAAAACCCTCGAGCTTTCAGGAATTAGAAAAATGTTTGAGTTAGTGGGCAGTAAAACAATAAACTTTGGTATAGGACAACCCGACTTTCAGCCACCACCAAAAGCCATTGAAGCTTTAGGTAGAGCATCTAAAGAGGGATGGAACAGATATACCTCAACCTTTGGACTCCCGGAATTAAGAGAGAAAATCGCAGAAGTTTACCTTTCAAGATATGGGAACTATACAGGGGATAATGTATTAATAACTATTGGGGGTTCTCACGCATTATACGTTGCAGTAATGAGCTTAGTTAATCCTGGAGATGAAGTTTTAATACCAAATCCAGGCTTTGTATTATACTCTAGCCATGTGCAACTTGCTGGAGGTATTCCAGTAGAGTATACCCTCTCTATTGAAAATGAATTTAGACCAGATATTGAAGAACTAAAGGAAATTATTTCAAATAAAACCAAAGCTATAATTGTTAATAGTCCCGGTAATCCTACTGGAGGAGTATTCTCAAAAGAAGATGTGCGAGCAATTTCAGATTTAGCTGAAGATTATGGATTTTACATCATAAGCGATGAAGTCTATGAGAAGTTCGTTTATGACGACGTGCATGTCAGTTTCTTAGAATATAGCGATAGAGTCATTTATCCAATGTCTTTTTCTAAGAGATATTCTATGACAGGCTGGCGTATAGGCTTTCTTGCGGGGCCTAAGGAGTTCATTGAACATGCAATGAAGTTCTCTTACTACACTATAGCTTGTCCGCCAGCACCCATCCAAAAGGCTCTTCACGATATTATTGGAGACCCAAAAGTAGAAGCCTATGTAGAAAAAATGATCTTAGAATTCAAGAAAAGACGAGACTATGTTTACAAACGTCTCATTAAAATGCCACATCTTTCTGTATCTAAACCAAAAGGTGCATTTTACGTTATGCCCAAATATGACATGAAAATCCCTTCACAAGAGTTCTCAATGCGACTACTAGAAGAGAAGGATGTAGCCGTTTCTCCAGGTAGTGCATTTGGAAGTCGTGGAGAATACCACTTTAGAATTTCATTCGCGGCAAGTATGAGAGATCTCGAGGAGGGTCTAAACCGTATAGAGGAGTTCCTTGAACAATTTTAGTGTTGAATAGTATCAAACAAAACTTGATAAGAGGGTTCATTGTTCTACTTCATCGTATGGTAGAAGTACTTAAAGTAAGCAAGATAGGAATTGATAAAGCCGCTATGAAAGGGGCTCAGATCATAAGGAAGGGTGGACTAGTGGCTTTTCCCACTGAAACCGTTTATGGGTTAGGAGCAAATGCTTTAGACGAAGATTCTGTAACTAAAATCTTTGATGTCAAAGGAAGACCTCCTGACAATCCGCTTATTGTTCATGTAAGCTCCACAGAGCAACTTGATCTTTTATGGCAAGAAGTTCCAGAGGTTGCTTATAAGCTTATTGAGACATTCTGGCCTGGTCCACTCACAATAGTATTGCCCAAAACAGAAATTGTCCCATATAGGGTAACCGGAGGATTAGACACTATAGCCGTAAGAATGCCTAAAAATACTATTGCACTTAGGCTAATAGAATACTCTGAGGTTCCTATAGCAGCACCTTCTGCTAACAAGTCTGGAAGACCTTCTCCTACAAAAGCTGAAGATGTCGTTAAAGATCTCGGTGACTCTATTGATTTGGTTATTGATGGTGGACCAACCGAAGTAGGAGTAGAATCTACAGTTCTTGACCTTACAAAGGACCCACCAACAATACTTAGACCAGGAGGGCTCTCATTAGAAGAGATCAAAAAAGTTGTTCCAAATGTAACTCTCCATCCCGCTGTTTTGAATAAGTTTTTAGGTAGACCAGAATCTCCCGGGATGCGATATAGGCACTATGCTCCCGAGATTCCTCTTATTTTAGTTTCAGAAAAGTATTTAGTCGAAGTTATAAATGATGTGCTCAAAAAATACGAAAAGGTGGGTCTTATTACATTGTCTACTCCAAAGTACTTACCAGATGTAAGCAATCTTGTTATAAGGAGCTTTAGAAATGATATAAAAGCCATGGCAAGAAATTTGTTTAGCACCTTAAGAGAATTTGAAGAGATTGATTTAGATGCTATTATTGCTGTAGCACCTCCAAAAGAGGGTATAGGGCTAGCAATATATAATAGGCTCAAAAAAGCCGCTACTGATATCAAAGAGTAGGTACCTCCCCCGGAATTCGTTTAAATATTTGTACATCCCTTATATGTGGGCTCCCGAGAAGATATCGTAATAACCTTTCAACACCAATTCCAGCACCAGCACTAGGCTTTAATAGTCCTTTCTTAGCCATTTCAATATATCCTCCAAACAATTCTGGCCTAAGATTACTCTTGAGCATCTTATCACGAATTCTTTCCCAATCATATTCCCTCTCACCACCTGACAGAACCTCTCCAAAACCTTCCGGCAAGATAAGATCATAATTATACCAAACACCCTCCTTCTCAGGATCTTCTCTATCATAAAACTCTCTAGGAATACTAATCACCCAAAATGGATCATCAGATTCTTTAGAAAGAGTCTCCTCCCAAGAATCCCCATAGATTTCTTTGAGTACACTGTATTTATACACTTTAAAAGGCGTTGACGGAACTTTTAATTCTCGTCCTATTTCCTCAAAAATATCTGCGCACTCTTTTTTCAAATACTTTATTAATCCTACAAATAATTCCTCTACGAGGCTCATAACATCTTTCATTCTTGCATCTTCAATTTCAAAATCTAGTTGTGTGAATTCAAACGCATGTTTTCCTGTTACGGCTTTTGACGACGGTTCTATCCTTATGTTTGGAGAAATTACAAATATTCTTTTTAGTCCCATAGCTATAGCAACTTGTTTATGTAGGATCATACTGTGCATTAGCTTAAGCTTTTTTCCATATACTTCAACCTTAAGAGGAAATATCTCGCTTCCCGAGGGTTCAGGCCATAGAGGGTCTGTAATAGGCGTTAATATCACCGGCAAAAGCCATTTAAATCTATTTCTTAGGAAAAAGCTAGTCATGTATCTCAATAGATGAGTCAAAACAATAGCCACAGTTTCTTCCGATAACCTCATCGAAATTTCTGGTCTTACTTCCATATTTTTCACCATATGCTTTCTCCGCTTTCAAATAATTTTAAAAATTTAAAAAATATATGAAATTTATTTATAAAATATAGTATAACATTCAAAAACTTACAA
>CBEVQP010000048.1:0-9310 GCA_965552035.1 uncultured Thermoplasmata archaeon
CGTCTTCGGAAAGAGGCGCTTTTTAACGTTCTTTATACTTTTACTTTTGGTATCGTTAGTGCAAGCTACGGTTGTAGTTAATTTTGACGAACTCAGACGATCTTTTATTGAAGATGCATACGAGGTGCTATATGGAAAATATCCGTTCGACTTTACTTTTGGGATAACGCTCAATAACGAAACAATACCTTTTTTTGAAAATTATTTCGGGATTAACATAGATTACGACATAAAAGACAACCTTGTAGCAAACTACACGAAATTCACTGTGGAGGATATAGAAAACGCCTTTCTTGGGTATAAGTACGAACTTACGCCATTCTTTTATGCACTGTGTTTTATAAGGGTTTTTGGTCATGAATATTATGTGCTTGCAATCATATTTGACGAAAGGGATTTTGAAAGGATTTTTATTACGAAAGGAGCATATACAGGTGAAAAGGAGTCTGTTGATGGGATACTTTACTTAGGAAGATCAATCGCGCTTATAGAGGGCATATGTAATATTAGTGTTGTCGGTAAGGATTTGACCAGAACACTTCAGGTATATTTAGTCCCTACAAGAGAGGAAGGAATAGAATACTGGTTTAGAGCAGTTAGCATCCATGGTCCTGTAGGAGTTCTTATAACCACTACGAAGGCTTTGGGACCATTGTGCCTAGAGTATAGCGGCAATATAGAGAGTAGCATCGTCTCTTATCTTAGCTATTATGTCGGTATTTCTCTGAAAGAGGCTAAAGGTCTGGGTTTTGCATCGTATGACAGATATATTGAAAGCGTTGAGGAAAAGGTATATAAAAATATAGGAATAATGCCCAACACACCAAAAAAGGACGTTGAAACACTCTTTGCTGAGACAAGTCTTTCGAAATACATGAGGCAACTTGGAGGTTTTGAGTATATAGTATACGCCCTTTCAATAATATCATTGGCGTTTGCGGTCATACTTCTACTTGAGAGTACTAAAGATAGGGTATATGACCTTTTGAGGCTGGGCATGTCCCCAGTACTTTTATGGGGGTACTATGAGGGGCTATTAATAGCTCCTATCGCTGTAGTGGGGTTTGTATCTTATCTCGTAAAGGATAACCTGTTTTTAATATCATTGGAGAAATTTCCAAAGATTATCGTAGTAAACATTTTGTTAGGAAGCATCATCATCTGCTTGGGGCTTCATAGACTTTATTCAAAAGGCGTTTTAGAGAGAATCCTTGGAGATCTATTTTATGCTGCTTCGATAGCAATTTTAGTACTTATTAGTAGCCTTATGGGAAATATTTATTCAATAACGGCGCTTTTGGCATATCTTTCAATGAGTACTAAGAGTTTCAATTTAAGGATACTTGGAAAGTTTAAGTATACTTACTTGTCAGTAGCTGGAAGATCCTTTGTGAAATTTCTCGTTGCAATGACTCTGCTCATTGGACTTGTGTTGTCTGCGTATGTGGCAGTTTCTATGACAAGCATAGCTTTTGCAGATGAGCACTCCTGGCGTAAACTTGGTTGTGATGTACTTGCCCTTGGGAACTACGATAAACTTGACGAAGTTATGAAAAATCTATCAGTGGATGCGCATGTATTACGTTTCGTAGGTATTACAGGTATGTTTTATTATGACATAAAGGACGCACGGACCGGGGAAAAGATATATGCCCCTAAAGATGAAATCATTGCGATAGATCCAGAGAGTTTAAAGGACTATATCTCATCAAAACATCTCCCCTCAGACTTACGAGATGTTTTGAGGAAAATAAGCAATGAGTTAGACGATAACACAATGATAATAACCTATGAGCTAAACATACCGGATAATACTGAAGTTTTAATAAGAGCTACAATGGACTTTATGGGAATGCCCATTTCAAGCGACTATGTAAAATTAAAAGTAAAAAGAATATCCATAGGGGAATATTCATATGAATATCCAAAAATTAAGGGAGTAATAATCACTAAAAACGTCTTTGAGAAGATTACCAACATATATAGCATGCCTGAGGGAAATATTAGAACCTACGAAAACAGTATGGTTCTCTGCATACTCTTAGACGACTCAGTTTCCAAAGAAGTTTTGATAAAGATGCTAAAAGACGCGGAACTCAAACAGTATCTACTAAGAAGTGATATACGAGATAGTATTATCTCAGACTTTGAAAAGACATTTTTAGCAGTAGGGAAGTCTTCGCATGTTGTGGCATTCTTCTTTGCTTTTATGCTAGCTTTTGCAACTTTAGCACAATTTTCCGCAACAGGTAAAATGAGAGTTCTACAGCTCTACAGGCTTGGAATAGGTCTGAAACAGATGCTACTAGACGTGATGATAGGAATTCTTGAGACGTTTTCCATAGCATTAGTGGCTCTAATAGTGGTAATAACAGCAATAACGTTAGGATATCAGCTTTCGATTACGAGTGCGACCTTTTTTACAGTAACTCTTAATTCTATCGTGGACTCACTGAAGTATTCTTTGGTTGCTCTTCTCGCCTCTTTAGTTACGTTAATGCTCTGTTATTCACTTTTATTGCGGAGGGAGTATAATGCCCTCGGGAGAGTTTGATATACGTCTTAACTCTGTGTCGAAGTACTACTCTTTAGGAGCTCAGAAGGTACGTGGTATTGTAGACGTGTCATTGGAAGTGGAAAGAGGATCATTTTTGGTTGTTATAGGACCTTCCGGGGCCGGAAAGACTACGCTGTTAAACATAATCTCTGGGATTGTTTGCCCAGATCATGGCGATGTAATAGTTTTGGGGAGAAATATTGGAAAAATGGGCGCCATACAAAGGACTAGATTTAGGGCAGAGAATATAGGA
Source organism: uncultured Thermoplasmata archaeon (assembly GCA_965552035.1). GTDB lineage: Archaea > Thermoplasmatota > B47-G6 > B47-G6 > B47-G6 > B47-G6. The sequence continues at coordinate 2,811 of CBEVQP010000048.1, forward strand.
TATGTCTTTCAAGACTATGCATTGATTGAGGAACTAACGGTCTTGGAGAATGTAGTGTTACCAGGTCTGATGGCAAAGAAGAGGTCTAAGAGAGAACTATTTAAAAGAGCGTTGGAATTGCTGGAGCTTGTGGGTTTAAAGGGTTATGAAGAGAGATTTCCAAGAGAGCTTTCTGGGGGAGAACAGCAGAGGGTTGCTATAGCAAGAGCGCTAATAAACGATCCTAGGATAATTTTGGCAGATGAGCCAACATCTAATTTAGATACCGAGACCGGAAGAGAAATAGTCAATTTAATTTATAAGCTCTCAAAAGATCAGGGAAAAACCACAATAATAGCTACCCATGATGAGGAAATAATAACTAGGGCTGATAGAATTGTGAGAATAAGGGACGGAAAACTCGAGGTGCGTTAGCGTCTCACGAATAGCTGATGTAAAAAGATTTTTGAGCTTTTAATAGAGGTTTTGCCCTATCATAATGTTATCTTGAATAAGACTGAAATTATGAGCAGTTGCCGAACTCCTTGCGACAAAAGATTATACGCCGAAATGCTGCCAACCATTTTTGATTAAATCAAAGCACAATGTTGTTTGAAATTCCTTACCAAGAGTATTACACATAGACGCTGTTCATTAAATTTTGAAAATGAATCTTGATGCGGCAATTGTCTGTAAATATGCGAAGTAAAAAAATCTTTTTTGAAATTCCCTTCGGCAAGCCCGCACATTAGTGTTAAATGATATCACACGTCGACTCATGCGAAAACACAACACATTTATATTGTATTCATACACAATAATAATCGTTAATTTTAGACATAGCACCACCCAATATTGTACACGTGGTGTTTAGATATGAAAGAAATTTACAAGCGTCTTTTGGCTTTGGGAATAGTAGTTATAGCGGTATTGTCAGTGGTTGTTTCTGGTTGTGTCGGCGGTGGAGGCGGTGGTACGGAGACTCCAACAGCAACACCAACTGAGACACCTACATCAACGCCGACACAAACACCAGCTACCATAGAGTTCAGTTCTGTAGTAAAGACAGACATCTTAGAGCCTGTACAGGTGTTTATTGTTTTGAACTACCAGCACGAGCCGCTTAACAATCCTCTTGTTAGGAAGGCTTTAGCGTATGCTACACCATATCCAACCATTATACAAACTGTTTATAACAATCTAGTTGAGCAAAACTGGATAGTGACGCCTAAGGGATGGCCAGGCTATACTGAATACAACATAGAGCAGTACACATATGACATTACCAAGGCCCAACAATTACTTCAACAGGCTGGTATTAACCCAGCAGACTATACAATAAGAATCATTTACAACACTGGAAACGCTGCTCGTGAGAAGATAGCAACACTTCTACAGAACATCTGGAGCACACTAGGATTTAAGATAAGTGTCGAAACATATGAATGGCCAGTATATCTTGACAAGACTGAACACGGAGACTATGACGTTTATATTGTAGGATGGGTTCCAGACTACCTAGACACAGACAACTGGGTTGGACCATTCCTCTTTGGTGCAACAGAATTTAAGGACGTTACAGTAGCAGTTGATCCTGGAACAGATTACATATCAACCCACGTTGCTGCCGGAAATGTAGTAACACTAGACAACCTACTTACTGCTGAGAGAACAAATAACTCTATATACGTAATAGAGACTGACAACGCAGTGCTTGTTATTGGAGCTAAAGGATCTGGAGCACAAGTTTCAGACATACCCTCAGGGAAGAAGCTTATAGTTGTTACATACGAAATTGACGAAGAAAACACTGAGAGCGTACAACAGCTTATGGAGGAGGGACAGGGATTCGGTGCAATAAACCCAGCATTCTTCCGTGATGTGCATGTAGATGCTCTTGTTGTGGCAGAGAGGCAAGAAACTGATCCAGGAGTTAGAGAAGAACTCTTCAAGGCACTCAACATATTAGGTAACCAGTTCCTACCAGAAGTCATCATTGGTCAGCACTACATGAGCCGTGTTTACTGGGACTGGGTACAGGGAAGATACTACCACCCAACACTAGCAGAGCGTTATGATCTATTGACTGAGGATGTCCATGCGCCAATTGTTCCAACAGGAATTGGAGACTACAAGAATGGTCCAGATACACTTACAATATCCACAATAGGATGGCCAGAATCGTTTGACCCAGCATGGACATATGAGACATTCGGTTGGGAGATTTGGCACGAGATAGGAGACACCCTAGTAACGTTCTGGAAGGAGGAGACTCAAGAAGTCACACCAGATCTTGCTGTAGCGTGGGCACACAGCGATGATGGTATGGACTACTACTTCATCATAAGAGGAGGAGTTGTAGCATACGATCCATGGAACGACAAGACATATGAGATAAGCGCTCTTGATGTACTCTTCTCATACTGGAGAGTACACAGACTTGGACATGCAGTTTCTTGGATGGTAGAGACCTTCATGGATGTTGATCACTCTAGCGTGTTAACGGAAAGTGAATTCGATCAGCTATTGGCTACTCAGCCTTTAGTGGCTGAGTACAACGGACAGACGATTGAGGTACACTCGATGCAAGACTTATTGAACTTCTTCGGATACAGCGGTGATACTGCAGGCGTGTTCCACCTTAAGCTTAAGATTCCGTATGGAGGTATCTTAGCAATAGTTGCTGATCCATTCCTCTCGGTACTACCTATGGAATACCTCCTTGGAGATCAATATGAGGCTGCTGTACAGGCTTCAGAAAATGGCAAGAACCCAACTGCTTGGGAGGCATTTGTACAAGAGGGTCAACAAGACCCAACACACTTACTAATGCACCAGCACCCAGTTGGTACAGGTCCATACTACGTGAAAGAGTACAAAGAGAACTCATACATAGTTCTAGAGAGGAACCCATACTACTGGAACAAGGATTACTGGAAGAATGAGTTTGGCTACGACGTTGAGCAAGATAACGCACTGGAGGTAGGATTCCACAAGTACGTTATCTACATAATTAGCGACGACGCAAACACGAGAATTAGCCACTTCAAGACTGGAGTAGCGGATATGGCATACGTGCCACAGGACAGACTTGATACTGTTAGAAACCTCAAGATGCAAGGACGCACCTCGTAAATGAGTTAATACCCTCTCTTTTTCGTTTATTTTTTGTTTATTTCAATTTTTATGAGAATTTTACATTGGCCCCTAATATTTTGTTAAGCTCATCATGTGAAAATTTTAGAAAAACATAAGTGTAAAGTGTAGACTAAACTAAACATAAGCACATGGTAAAGTATGCCAACTAACAACACTTAGAGAAGAATATACTTCGCTTTACGAAGATATCAAGCTCGTTAGTAGTGAAAGAAAGTGTTGCAATGAAATATTACGTCTTCATCGTTAGAAGTAGCAAAGCCTTGGTGGTGAATCATAAATGAGCGGATTCAGGAGATTTTTAGTTAGGAGGCTACTTACTTTTATCCCTACGATAATAGGAGTTACATTGTTAGTTTTTGTAATAGCGTATGCCATTCCAGCAGATCCCGCGAAGGCGTGGATTGGTGGCGGTGAAAAAGTCAAGCCAGAGTATGTCGAAAAGATCAGGGAGCAGTATCACATGAACGACCCGTGGTATGAGCAATATGTATTCCTAATACACGGTCTGGTTACAAACACCCTTTTAGATCCTAGAACATCAAACTTTGTAATGACAGAGGTCTTGACGAGATTTCCAATAACGTTTCAGCTAACACTATTTGCATTCTTTTTCGCAGTGATAATAGGACTACCGTTGGGAATATTGGCAGCTTTAAAGAAGGATAGTTGGATAGATACCTTTGTGAGATTCTTTGCACTTACAGGCGTATCATTGCCAGTTTTCTGGCTGGGATATCTCCTAATATATCTCTTCTATGTAAAAGTGAGAATAATAAACTTGGCAGGATTGCCCCCTTCACCTCCAAAGATTACGGGAGTGCCTGTTATAGATGCTATACTCACAGGGAATTTTGATATTTTCCTACAACATGTACACAGATTTTGGCTTCCTGGCTTTGTATTGGGCTTTATGAGCGCCGGCGTTCTAGCAAGATTTGTCAGAAACTCTTTTCTTGAGGCTCTTAGTTCAGACTTTGTAGAATACTTAAAGGCAAAAGGCGCTCCCAAGAGGTCCGTGTATAGGCACGCTCTCAAAAATGCGTTAGTGCCCATAGTAACTGTTATGGGACTGCAGTTTGGAGGGTTACTGGGAGGAGCCCCCATTACGGAAACTGTGTTTAGCATTCCGGGAATGGGTTACTATGCTGTGAATTCAATAAGAAATCTTGATTTTCCGGCAGTAATTGCAGTGACATTCATTTTTGCATTGACTTATGTGACGATAAACCTCATCGTGGATATCCTGTATGCGTTCATAGATCCTAGAGTCAGATATTGAGGTGATAGCTTTGGGGACTGATGAGTATGAGAAAAAGATACTAGATAGGGTCTCTGACGCTATGATTGAAGGTATTGCTACTCTAATCGATAAAATACGTCCAGGGTACAAGAAAAAGAACAAAGCAAAAATAGATGAGCGTAAGCTAATGTTTTATGCTTTAAACAGATCCCCAGCAGGTGTTGTAGGATTATTCTTGGTCATATTGTTTATATTCTTTGGAATATTCGGTCCGTATATTGCTAGATATCCTTATAACTATTTCCCAATATTCGAGGATCCCTCTACGTATTTCCTACCGCCAGGATCACCAGGATTCCCATTGGGTAGCGACCACTTTGGAAGAGATCTTTTGAGCCTTCTTCTGTCTGGTGCAAGGACATCCTTTGTTATATCGATCATAGTAATAGCCCTAGGAGTTCCTCTAGGCATATTATTAGGGCTTACAGCTGGATATTTCGGAGGGGTCGTTGACGAGATAATAATGAGAATTACGGACATATTCTTGTCTTTCCCTGCGCTAATACTTGCAATAGCATTTTCAGCAGCACTTCCAGATAGAATGACGGCATTTATTCTAGCACACCCTCTTGCACAGACAATATTCCTGAAGCTATTTGCTCTTTCTCATAGAGAAGTACTGAACCTTGGAAGATTGCTCTCAGTGATAATTGCCATGGTTGTTGTGTGGTGGCCTGGTTATGCAAGAATTGTCAGGGGAAGTACGCTGGTTGAAAAAGAAAACGTCTATGTTGAGGCTGCAAGAGCCCTAGGGCTAAGTCCTCTGAAGATTATGTTTAAGCACATATTGCCTAATATAATAGGTCCAATATTGGTGTATATAACGTTAGACTTTGGATCAGTAGTGCTTATGGAGGCAGGGCTTAGTTATCTAGGCCTTGGAGCAACACCTCCTATTGCGGATTGGGGGAGAATAGTATACGACGGAAGCCAGTACTTCCCAGAAAGATGGTGGGTAGTAGTATTCCCAGGTATGGTAGTATTCTTTGTTGCCCTTGGGTGGAATCTTCTAGGAGATTCTCTGAGAGACATCCTTGATCCAAAGGTACGTAGAAGCCTAGAGTTCAGACTTAAAAAGAGTAAGAGGGAGGTGGCTGAAGGTGCCTAAGGTAATCCTAGATGTGCAAGATCTCACAGTACACTTTTACACGTATGCAGGTGTTGTTAAGGCAATAGAAAAGGTATCTTTTGATGTGTATGAAGGCGAAACTTTTGCATTAGTTGGAGAAACAGGCTGTGGAAAAACAGTAACATCTAGAGCTCTTACAAGACTTATAGAGAGTCCAGGAAGAATCGTGGGAGGTAAGGTAATATACTACTCTGAAAACGGGCCAGTAGACCTTTTACAGTTACCTGAAGAGAAGCTTAGAGAGATACGTGGTAAAGAGATAGCATATATTTTCCAAGACCCAACAGCTGCTTTAGATCCGCTATATACAAATGGATATCAAATTTCGGAGGCAATGTATTATCATGGAGTTGTTAAAAAGATAAAAGACGGAATATCAAATGCTATAGAGCTTCTGAGGAAGGTTCTGGTACCAAATCCAGAGAAGAATGTAGAAACCTATCCACACGAACTTTCTGGTGGTATGAGGCAACGTGTCGTAATATCTACTGCCATATCGAATAATCCAAGGATACTTATAGCGGACGAACCTACCACGGCCCTTGATGTTACTGTTCAGGCACAGATACTAGAGCTTCTAAGGAAGCTAAAGAGGGAGTATGGTAGTACGGTAATACTAATTACTCACAACATGGGTGTTGTGGCAGAGATGGCAGACAGAGTGGCGGTAATGTATGCCGGAAAGATTGTTGAGTTAGCGGATGTCTTTACAATATTCGAAGATCCGCAACATCCGTATGCCAAGGCTCTTTTGAAAGCAGTTCCTGATCCCTTGAAGAAAATAGAAAAACTGGAGTCTATTCCGGGCACTGTACCAAATCTTATAAACCCGCCCGGCGGTTGTAGGTTCCACCCAAGATGTCCGTTTGCTACGGAAGTCTGTAAGATCAAAGAACCTCCATTGGTAGAAATTAAGAAGGGACACTACGTAGC
>CBEVQP010000049.1:0-9152 GCA_965552035.1 uncultured Thermoplasmata archaeon
TTATGGGCGGTGTTGACAGAGTAGATCTTGGACAAACCGTAATAGAAATCACAGATGGCCAGACAGAAGTATCACTCACAATGAACCTAAGCCAAGATATGACGAACTATTATACTACTAAGAATTCTGCAGACGCTGAGCACTTCTCGGCATATCCGATATTAGATGTTGGCGGTGTATTCAGTCCAGAGTATCCTATAGTGACTTCAGGTGACATTATACTGATATTCATTAATGCTTCGGCAATTGGACTAGACATGAAACCTGGTACAAACGTCTTTATTAAAATAATCCCGCCAAACGGATATCCGCTAATTGAAGAGTTTACAGTGCCTCCATTCTTTGGCGATCGCTATGTGAACCTCGTCTGAGGTGCAATAACAGTGATTGAACTGTTATATAAACTAGCGCTGGCAAAACATCTTGTGAAGAATCTTGGGAGAGAGGAAGCACAGCGTGTGGCTGCATACTATGAGAAACTAGGAGTGATATCTAGAGAAGATCTTGTGGATATAGTTACGTGCATAAAAATGCTTCCAGAAAGCAATGAGGCTAAAGGGTTCATGGATTTCGAGGATCACATGAAGGCAATGCGCCTTATATGGCTAATGAGAAGTGGTAAAGAAGAACTAGATACGTTTGACTTCACAGAATCGCTTACTCATTGGATATTGTCAAAGAACTCTTTTTAACCCCTACCGCCTCTGCCTTTTATTTTTGCTTTATAGCACTTCTCTCTAATTTTAGACCTTGAATATCATTTTATGAAATTCATACAGACACTGATATATACTCCCAATACTTCTTGTTCTTTAGTTTTTGAATTTTTGATTTGACAAGTTCTATGGTTATCAATTTTGATAATCAGAGAGTAAACTTAAATTTGATTATAATACACCAAGATTTTCTGCGTAAACATTATTTAAGCTGAAGTTAGGAGTATCAAGTTGGGAGGGTCCGTCTGTAACCTGAGGCGCCGGTGGAAAACAGGCGGATCCTCCCCGGGGTTCAACCCCCGTTTAATTTCCCTCCTAAAAAGGAGGGAGGTGAAGCCGTTCGATAGGGATTGGGGTGAGTGAGAAATGCCTAGACCAAGATTTGAAGGCTTCCGCCGCTTTATTGCGGACCGCCGTGCTGAGAGCGGTATGGGAGCCCTGTTAGTCTTTATAGCGTCTATCCTAGTGGCAGCAGTAGCTGCTGGCGTCATAATACAAACAACCTACATGGCCCAGCAAAGTGCGCAAAACGTTGCCACAAACGCTATATCAGAAGTTTCAAGCGGCCTGAAAATCCTGGGACTCGTTGGGGATCGATATAATTCCTCAACTGGCACATTGGATACCAAGATAAACTATCTACTCCTGGATGTGACAGTACTTAGTGGAAGTGATCCCATAGACTTGCGAAAACTCATCATTGAAATCACAGATGGCAGTAGTCTCGCCACCCTTGTTTGGGGTGGCATTGAGACATCTAGTACTACGCCAATAGTGGCCGACGCTACACATTTCTCAGTAAAACTCATAAGGAACTCTTCTGGGACGTTTAGTGTTACTGAGCCAATAATTTACCGTGGGGACATTGTGAGAATATACATTAACGCAACTGCGGCAGGATTAAACCTCACCACTCAGACTAGGCTGCAAATAAAGATAATCCCTCAGCCGGGAATACCATCACTCGTTGATACTTGGACTCCCGACGTTTACATTGGACGTTACATAGTAATTTCGTAGAGGAGTCAGAGTAAAATAAGAGGTGCGAGGAAGTAATAATAAGAGGTGACCATCATGGTCTTGGGTCGCAAGAAAAAGGAGGAAAAAGAAGAGGAAGAATTGGAATTAGAAGAATTGGAGGAACTGCTAGGGGAAGAGGAGCAAGTGATACCAGTAAAAGAATCAGAGGGTCCTCCAGGCCCACAGGAAATGCCAGCATCAGCACCTGGACCTCCTCCAGAACTCGACGAAATAAAGGTGGCACTTAAAGAGATTCAGGAGCGTGTGTCACGTCTCACTTCAGCAGTGGAAAACCTTAGAAGAGATATAGATACGATTAGGGATGATTTGAGGGAAAAAGACAATCAGATAAGAAAGCTCACGTCCATATATGAACTCGTATCTCAACAGATTAATCCTTTCGTGGAGGCTCCAGCACAACCCCCTACAAAAGAAAAAGTGGAGGAGAAGCCAGAGGAGGTACCAATAGAAGAAATAGTAGGAGCATTAGAAGAAAAGGCACCAGAAGTACCACCAACACCAGTTGAAGAAAAACGGGAAGTAAAACCAGCAGAAGTGAAGGTAGAAGAAATACCAGAAAAAATGAAAGAAAAGCCAACAGGAATACTAAAGCCGCCCAAACCAATCCTAGAAAAGATACCTAATGACTTTATATCGACGACAATTACCTTACGATGGATCGGCTTCCTCCTAGAGAGGGTAGATCGCAAAACATTGCCTCTCCTGTTAGAGTACTACAAAGACATAGGATGGATAAGCGATTATGCAAAGAGACAGCTAATGGCTTATGCGAGAGGTGTAATTCAGGACGTCTCTTATAGTGAAGAAGAACTGGTAGCAGAATTTGGAGGCACTACTGTGAAACCAGAAGAAGAGATTAAGAGGACAATAGAAGACTGGAGACTTCCAGCAGAAGATCACATTAAGTCATTGATCTTCATAATGCGTATCAAAGGCGAAGAGATCGATAAGGATCTGCTGAACTCCATTGAGATGGAGATTAGAAAGTTAAGGCGTAGCCTGGAGGGCTACTATGGGGTTTAGTGAAATTGCGGTGTCTGCAGTTCTCTTTTCTACATTTCTTTTGATGGCAGGAGTTTTAGGAGCATCTTATTTTAATTATCTTGATGAGTTATCTGAAGCTAAAAAAATTAACGCTGAGATTTTATCTTCAAAAGTTCATACCATCATTTCTATTTTAAATGCTACTTATAACTCCTCTTCTGGTGTTCTGATTATCACATTTGAGAATCGCGGCGATACAGTTCTAAATTTAGACCTTACAAACATACTAGTGGATGGGACATTCATAGGCAATGTTACTGAATATACGTATACCGTCTCGGCAGCCTCTAGTACAACAAAGGCATTTCCTGGGGAACGTGTTACTGTAACAATATCGCTTACATCTGCTCCTACTAGGGTTGCGATAGTTACAGAATACGGCGTAGCGGCATATGCCAACGTGACCATAGTGTGATCGTGGGGACAAATTTAGTTCCTTAGGGAGGGAATTAACATGGGTCTGGATACATCTGCAACCAAGTCAATATTCTTTATTGCAGCGGTTATTGTTGCAGTAACATTGGCGGGGATATTTACTACAATAACCTATAAACTCTCATCGGATATAGGAGTTAGGTCAGATATTGTCTCTAGTGTACTAAAAAGCGATATTACAATAATAAATGATCCAGAATCAGTTCCTTATAACTCTACTACTGAAGAACTAATAATATATGTGAAAAATACAGGGAAGAATATATTATACACGTCAAAAGTTACTATAATAATAGACGGGTTAGTGATACCCGATAGCAATATTACGGCTACCATAATGGGCGGCGAAGAAAACTGGAGTCCTGGCACGGTGGTGGAGTTCCACATATATGTAAGCCTATCTTCAGGAGATCACAAAGTAAAGGTTGTATTAGATAATGGCGTATCAGACGAGATGTATTTTAGAATTTAATCCCACAGGTAGGCCATGAGGTGATTATCATGCCGGAAGTCTTTAGCATGTTCCTTGATAGGGACGAATTGAACCAAAAACTAGGGGGAGGCCTACCTGTGGGTGCTGTGGTACTTATAGAAGGAAGCTATGGTAGCGGTAAAAGTGTAGTGTCTCAAAGGATTACATATGGACTACTTAATAATGGCCATACAGTCACTTACGTTACTTCAGAGCTAACATTTAGATCATTTCTAGAACAAATGCAGTCTCTGAATTATCCCGTCGTTTCACACATACTTGAAGAAAAACTAAAAGTATTCCCAGTATATCCTCTTTTGGGCAAATCTAAAAAGAGAAGCAACTTTTTAGGAACCATTATGTCATCACCACAACTTTTTGCCACGAATGTAACTATCTTCGACACGTTTTCATCCCTCGTAAAGTACGATATGATACCTGAAAATGTTTACGAGACCTTAGAATTCTTCAAGAGAATATGTCTCAAGGAGAAGACCGTCATAATCACTATCGATCCATCAGATTTAGGTGATGACGTCCTTAATGCCATTAGAGGAACTGTTGACATTTATTTGGAATTACAGACTTCAATGATTGGCGGAGAGTTGAGGAGAAACATTGTCGTCAGGAGGTACAATTTGGCAAATGCCGATGTATCCGAAGTTATAGGCTTCCGTGTTGTACCGAGAATAGGTCTATTGACTGAGATAGCGGAGGTGGCGTGAAATGCCGGAAATTCCGCAGAAATTCAGGTTAGCAATGAAAAGAAATCCGCATCTACAGAGATACATTGAAAACTATAAGAAAAAATATGGAGAATATCCCGAATTTAAGGAAGTACTTACTAGGGATCTAGGAAGATTGGAAAAATTCTCTATAGTATACCCTGTGGGTGATCCAATTTTCGTACACGTTTTCACAGATGAGGATGGTAATAGGAGGTATAATGTAATAGAACCCGAACCTATAGATCCGGAGAGATACCAAAGAATTTTAAACAATATTCTAAGGCTTGCTCCTTATGAGAAAACTCCGGAAAATAAAGAAGAATTTGAAGCACTTGTTGATGAGTTGCTAGATAGGGTTGTCACTACAACGCCGGGTGCAGGATTTTTATCAAAGCTTGTTGGACAAGAGAGGATATACGTCACGAGGGAGGAGTTAGATAGAGTTAGATATCATATAAAGAAAGATTTAGTAGAAATAGGTCCTTTAACACCCCTCACAAGGGATCCATATTTAGAAGATATTCATTGTACCGGAGTAGGACCATTACATCTTGTCCATAAAATTTTCGGAATGATGGAGACCAACATTGTGTTCAAAACCGTAGAGGAGCTTAGAGCTTATCTAGCTAACCTCACAGAACGCATAGGTCGCCCAGCAAGTGAACAAAGACCCATTGTCGATGCTTCGTTGCCCGATGGATCAAGATTGAATGTAATATATAGTACAGACGTCTCGCTCAAGGGACCATCGTTTACGATAAGAAAATTCCAAGATGAGCCTATAAGCATCACTCAGCTTATCGCATGGGGAACACTTTCTCCCGAGGTTGCAGCTTATTTGTGGCTAGCAGTAGAAAATGGTATGAGCATATTCGTATCAGGAGAGACTGCTTCGGGTAAGACAACATTGCTTAATGCGATCCTTGTGTTTATACCTTATGACTGGAAAGTGTATACTGCAGAGGATACACCAGAAGTAAGGCCACCACATCCAACTTGGCAACGTTTAATCACGAGAGAGACCGGACCGGAGGAAAGTAGAGTAACCATGTTTGATCTTTTGAGGGCGGCACTAAGATCTAGGCCAAACTACATCATTGTAGGCGAGATTAGAGGTGCAGAAGCTGCTGTTGCTTTCCAGGCAATGCAGACGGGACACCCAGTTATGGCGACATTTCACGCTTCGTCTATATTAAAGATGATTCAAAGGCTTACAGGAAATCCTATTAACATTCCAGTAACATTCATCGACAACCTTAATATCGGGGTTTTCCAACAGGCAATGTACTATCGTGGATCTTTTGTAAGACGTACTATATCTGTTGAAGAAATCGAGGGATATAGGAAAGAATTAGGTGGAGTCGTTACTAGGGCAGTATTTAGGTGGGATCCTATAGATGATAAGCATATATTCAGAGGGCTTTACAATAGCTTCATTTTAGAAAAGAAAATTGCTCCACGCATGGGTTTTGAAGATCCTCGTCAAATCTATGATGAATTATTCTTCAGAGCAAGAATATTGAAGAAGATGGTTGAGCAGAAGATTCTCAGATATAACGACGTGCTAAGAATCATTGTAAGGTTCCAAAGATATGGTCGTGAGGGTCTACCATTTGCAGTATAAGCGCCTTCGAGCGTTAGGTGTGTTATATGCCTAGAATTAGAATTGTAGAAAAAATTTCAAAGGCGTATAAGGATTATGGAGTGCCATTTTCAAGGTATTTAGCCACCAGAATCCTTCCAGTAGCGTTATTACTATCATTTATGAGTTTTTGGTTAATTCCAACATTTCTCCCCATTATTAAGTATTTGACCTTTGCAAAGTATGCGTTATATGCTTTGCCCGTATATGTAACTGTCGCGGTTTTTGTATATCCTATAACTCAAGCACTCAAAAAAAGAAGGGAAATTGAGGAGAGAATGCATATTTTGATTACTAGGCTTGCTGTTATGGCTGAGGCAGGCTTGCCAAGGGATATTATCATTAGAAGCATAGTAGAGGACCCCACATACGGAGAAATAGCAGAAGTATTTAGGAGAGTATACATGCTCGTTGATAAATGGAAGATTAGCTTAGCAAGGGCTCTAAGATTAGTTGCTGAAGACGTACTTAGTGATGTATTAAGGGAATTTATGAATAGGTTTGCATCGGCATTAGAAGTGGGAGAAGACCTCAAGGAATTCTTTAAAAAGGAGCAAAAAGTCCTTTTGGTAGAATATGAAACGAGATATAGAACTTCGCTAGAACTCGCAGGGGTTCTTAGGGAAATATATGTTTCTACAGTAGTTTCGGTTATGTTTCTTCTCTCTTTCCTAGTTATTGTACCTATTATTGCAGGTGGCGACCCACTCATGTTTCTTTTTACAGGAGTTTTAGCTTATGCCTTCATAGAGGGGTTAATTTATTATTTCCTCCAGGCGGTTCTTCCAGAAGAAAAGTTGTATGGGGATCCAAGAGAGATTCCATATCAGTTTGATCAAATTCTCACAAGATTGTATATACCAACCACGATAGTGGCGTCTGTGATGTTGGGAGTCATGTTCTATGTAATTATTCCAGCAGGTTTATTTCTAAAGTATTGGCCAGCATTTATTTCTACATCACTTTCACCGCTCCTTATAGTTGGCATCCTCATATATAAGGACGAAAAACGAGTTAGGAATCGTGACAAAAATTATGATTCATTTCTTAGAGTTCTTGGAGCTGCAGCTATAGCTTCTGCAGAAGGACTAGTAGGCGCTGTTGAAAGAGCAATGAGCCATGATTTTGGTGAACTTAATACGCTAATTAGCAACCTTCATAAAAGGTTGAAGATGAGAATTAATAAGATCTTATCCTGGCAGTATTTTATGGATGAAAGCGGTAGTTGGCTTATTCAAACCTATACTAGGATGTTCATAGACTCAGTTGTTGCTGGAGGAGACCCGGCTCTTATAAGCAAACTTGTTACGGAAAACGTTTCTAGGACGCTTTCCTTAAGGACAGAAAGGATGAGTTTGGTCTCTAATGTTACTGGAATTTTATATGGAATTAGCATTGGAATAGCCATGTCTATGGGAGTACTTGTACAAATGATGGCTATGCTTAACAAGACAATGAGCCAAGTATCTTTAGCAGGTTTGCCAATACAGATTCCTATCTTTACTGTAAGTTACGACATAGGGATTACAAGCTTTTTAGTATTGTCAGTTATTGCTGTTCATGCTGCCTTTGGATCATTAATTATAAGAGACATGTCAGGAGGACATAGATACTCCTCAATACTTCACCTCGTTGCTATGTTTTGGATTTCTTCAACAGTCTACACGATAATGCAAAATGTGATGAGCAGAATTCTAAATATTTAAGGAACGTTAGGAATAAGTAAGAGTAAATATGTTTTATTTATGTAGGTGATGATGTGTGCAGCCAAGAATTCCTTCAGGTATAAGGGGTTTAGACGAGCTCATTTCTGGAGGTTTAATTCCTGGAAGACTTTACATAATTACTGGACCACCAGGAGGGGGCAAAACAACGTTTTCTGTACAATTCCTAGTTAACGGCGCACTTGAGGGTGATAATGGATTATACATATCACTTTCTGAACCAACGTCGAACATAATTGAAGATATGGAGAGATCATTTAGATTTCCAATAAGAGACTTAGTCTCTAGAAATAAGCTCTTTTTTATCGATTTAGCCCCATATGAAGAGAGAGTATATGCTGGCGATGAAAGGGTTAAGACATATATAGAAAAAGTGTTGGAGGCGTACATACATAAGGTTGAATCTGCAGAGTACTACTTTACGCCGCTTGACTTGTACCACTTCCTTACCAAAATCGTCCCTGCATTAAAAATTAAAAGGCTTGTTATCGACTCCTTGATGAGTCTTAAGGGAATTACTGCAGAGACTTATGAAAAAGAGTTCACAAAGTTTATGAGAGGAATCAAAGCAATGAATATAACAACTTTAGTAATATCTGAGATGTATGAAACGTTAAAGTATCAGCCCGAACATTTTATTGCACACGGACTTATAGTACTCCATCACTTCGTTTATGAGGGAAGGATGGTTAGAGGAATACAAATTCTAAAGATGAGGGGTACCAAGCACGACGAGGACATATACGAGCTTGTTTTTACCCCTTCGGGTATTGAAGTTACACGCAGGGTGATCAGACTTTGAAGAAGGCTAAAAGAGGTAATAAAGAGGATAAGAAAGCACTTTTAAAAAAGGCATACGATCTTGGTTATGAAGTCGGCTATTATGGACATATGGAGGATATATCTTGGATAAAGGAGGAGAGAGAAACTATTTTAGAGAAGGCCCTCGAAATCGGAATGGATCTTGAAGAGGTAACAAGGGCCTATCAACTGGGTAAAAAAAGAGGAGCTTTTGATAGGAGACAAAAGATTCAACAAGCACTTTCTGCCGAGAGCCTCTTAGAAAGACTACGTAGAGAGTATAGTGAAAGCTATAATATTGCGGATATGTTTAGTACGGTTTTAGGCTCGAGAGAACCTACAAATCTCAGACCTCCCTCATTACTAAGGCCTGTTACCGCACTTCTCAGACCAGCAATGATTTTTATGGGTCTTATGACTATTAAAAAGAGAAAGAAGAGACGTTAAAGTTCATTGTCTTTTTTACACTCTTTAATCATCCTTATAGCTTCTGCGAATATTCCCATAATTCTATGATATTCCCACTCAGAGGGCATAGATCGTTCAATT
>CBEVQP010000050.1:0-9098 GCA_965552035.1 uncultured Thermoplasmata archaeon
GCTGGATTATTACAGGAAGTATGGCGGTTATTTATTGAAATGTCTCCATGGCTACTTTTGGGGTTTATGGTTGCCGGCTTCTTACATATAATGATGCCACGTGAGAAGATCTATCGACATTTTTCAGGCAGCAATATATCATCGGTGATAAAGGCGTCACTCTTCGGTGTACCATTACCCTTATGCTCATGTGGTGTGATACCAGTAGCAGCTCATTTACGTAAAGAAGGGGCAAGCAGAGGTTCAACCTTATCTTTTCTTATTTCCACCCCAACGACGGGGGTAGACTCAATACTTGCAACCTATTCGTTGCTTGGCCCGCTGTTTGCTATCATCAGACCTGTGGCTGCATTCTTCAGCGGTATCTTAGCTGGAGGTATCACGAATATGTTCGATAAAGGCGAAAAGACTATCCCATCCAGAGTCTTCTACTGCGCTATATGTGATGTTGCAGCACCACATTCACACAAATTGATAGAGAAGCTGAAAGCCATGTTTAAGTATGGGTTCATGGAGCTTGTCGAAGATATAGGGAGATGGTTGCTGATTGGAATTTATCATCTTAAAAACCCCCCTGTCTGCAGGCTAATAATATCTCGAATATCAATATATCAATAGACATAAGACATAGATAATAGCAACGTTTATAAAACCATATACTTCCCACACCCTGGTCTTAAATTATAGTGTGATCCCTATTCTCTGGAATATACGTGAGAAAACTTATTTAAAGTCTTAAAACCGTAGTCTTAAGTTTGCATCTGCAGACAAATTTTAATAACAATGTTAGGTGTGGTGTTTAAGATGAAGTTCAAAGTCAAACTCTCGAAGATAAATACGGGTAAGCCCTCCCTGATTATCAATCCCAAAGACTGTGAAAAAGTAGGCCTCCATCCAAAGGATGTCGCTTATATTATAGCATCTGGTTCCAAGAAAACTTGTGCCACAGTAATTGTGAGTGATAACATTGAAGAGGGCTACATAGAGCTTACAGAACACGTAAAAAGGGCACTAAAAATTAGTGAGCTTCCAGAATTTGTTGAAGTGTTGCCTGCAGGGCCATCAGCATCTCTTCCGTTAATAAAAGCTAAACTTTACGGTAAAAAACTAACAAGACACGAGATAAAAACTATGGTTAAAGAGATCGTAGAAAGAAGGCTCGGCGATGCTGAAATAAGCATGCTCTGTGCAGCTTTAATGGTTAATGGGATGGATCTAGAAGAGGTACGAAACTTATCCCTTTCTATAGCTGAGCTAGGAGAGATCATTGAGTGGCCCTTTGGACCCATTTATGATGTTCACAGCATAGGCGGCGTCCCTGGTAACAAAACTGCCTTACTAACAGTCCCTATTGTAGCATCGTTTGGCGTAAAAATACCTAAAACATCCTCAAGAGCCATCACTAGTCCAGCTGGGACAGCTGATGTCATGGAAACACTAGCACCTGTCGCTCTTAAGCCTGAAGAGATCGTTGAGATTGTCACAAAAGTAAATGCTGTTCTTGCATGGGGAGGTTCGCTTAATCTAGCACCGGCAGATGATATCATAATTGAAGTAGAGCGTGTTCTATCTGTAGACCCCGAACCAATACTTCTTGCAAGTATTATGTCAAAAAAGATTGCAATGGGAATTAATAAACTACTCATTGATATGCCTACTGGAACGGAAGCAAAAATTGAAAAAATTGAGGATGCTGAAACACTAGCAACTAGGTTTATTGAGCTAGGAAAACTCTTAGAGATTCAAACAAAAGTTGCGATAACATATGGTGGCCAACCCATAGGGAGAAACGTTGGTCCTGCGCTAGAGGCTTACGAAGCACTAGAAACATTAATGAATGGTAAAGGGCCCGGAAGTTTAGTCCATAAGGCCACATCTCTGGCAGGAATAATTCTCGAAGAAGCTGGGATTGCTCCTCATGGTCAAGGAAAAGCCTTTGCCATGGAGGCCTTAAAGAGTGGTAAAGCATATGAAAAAATGAAAGAAATCATCTCTGCCCAAGGCGGAGATCCTAATATAAAGCCTGAAGACCTACCAATAGGAGATTATAGAGAAATATTCACTTCACAAACGTCTGGATACGTTACATATATTAGTAACAGGGCCATAGCAAGTATTGCAAGAGTTGCAGGAGCTCCTGCAGATAAAGGTGCTGGTGTAAGACTTTATGTAAAAGCCGGAGAAAACGTAAAACCCGGAGACCCACTTTTTGAGATATACGCTGAATCTGAAGAAAAACTCTCAGAGGCGTTAATTGTAGCAAGACGTAACTGGCCAATAAGAGTAGAAGGGATGCTCCTAAAAACATTAGGATGAGGGAGGGCTCAGGGGTCCTCCTGAAAGTTTACTAAAATATTATGAGTTTCCTAGCCCCTTTATCCATTCCATTAAAATCTCTTTTTTCCTGGGATATACATTGAATGATACTACCAAAGAGATCACATCATCTCCTTCTGTTGCAACAATTTGACCTCGGTATGCTTCTTGTTTGTCTAGTCTTAAATAAAGACGAAGTTTTTCATCAATTCTATCAGAGAGTGTTGAAATAATGTAGTTATAGTTGCTCTTTTCGGAAAATATTCTGCTTAAAACGTTTAAAATGTTCTTCCTCTTTGAGATTTCGCCCGTCAGTATTATTATTTCGTTACCAAAGAATCCTTTTGTCCTTACTGTTTTTAGTTCAATATTTTCTCCCAATACATTAGCAACAGCCTTTTTGACCTTTTCTATGTCTTCAGTGGCGTGAACTATTACTCTCAACGACATCCGTGCCGGAGCTACGCGACCTCCTATCATTTCTGATCTCCTCAAATCTTCTCAATGCGTTCAATTAGTATTCCTTCTCTTGGAACTATCGAGTATACTCCCGTAAAACGAATATGAGGGTAGTTCTTTATTTTTATTGTTTCTATAATATTTACTCGCTGTTTACCTCTTGCTTTTTCAGAATAAAGCTTAAACACAATATCGCTATTTGAAATTAGCTTCTTTTCTAGCTGAGGGTATAATCCAACCTCTAGGGGTAATATGTAAAAGTTATGATTATGTTTCGCTTGACTTACTATAGAGTTTAAAAAAGAAAAAATTCTCTCGAAATTGTTTTCTTCCACTAGGAAATCAAGGAAGTCTATGAAAATTTTTGATCTTTTTCTATCATATATTTTTTCAATTACTACAGCTAAAGTTGATTGTTCAGATATTCCCTCAGTTTTTGTAAGCAACTTTTGAAAATCTTCCAACTTTTGGGAAGCAAATATTTGAGCTATAGTAGACATAGACTGCATATAGGTCTTGGATATCATCTCTCCAATATCTATGATTTCAACGTCTTGAATGTTTCCCAAATTGAAATTTTTCACAGCTTCTACAAACTCCACCTTTGTCTCTTTTGCAATTAGGGCTACTTTATTGTATGGATCGTTAGCCATTAAAACGGCCTTTGAAATAATTTCATATCCAGACTCTGGAGAAGAAAGTATAGAAATCACTCCTCCGGTCATTTTCACCTCTGACACTAATCTATCTAAATCCTTGATGCCAAAACTAACGTTAAACATTGATTGCGCCCTCCAAATTAAACGAAAACTATTCCGTCCTCTGTTATTTTGAATGTCCTCCTTATATCAGAGTACCTCGTACCCCGAGCTTTAAGTACTTGAAGCCATCTTAAAACACCGGATGGAGTAACCTCCAATGAGAGGAATATTATCACATCTGAAATATACGCATCAAAATCAAGCGGAACCTTCAAGGGACTGTCGTTCTCGGTTTCACTAACCAGCATTATAATGCTTTTATATGCAAAGGCCATTTTAGAGAGTTTCATGAGGAATTCTCTGTATTCGTCTTTGCTTTCAAAATATGTCTTTAGACTTGATGTTGAATCTATTATAAGCCTCTTAACATTCCCCTTTTCAATGAAGCTTTTAATTAAAGATAAGAATGCATCATAAGTAAAACCAATCGCACTTTTTTCTATAAGTTCTTTTATAGTATCAAAATCTACAAAAACTATTTGCCCTGATGCAATTTTATCATCATCATAAAATGTATATCCCTTTGCATATGTAGTAAGCTTTTCTTTAGGCTCGGTTAACGTAATATATAACACTTTCTCATTTTCTTCTGCACTAAAAGCAAACTGTAATGCCATGGTCGTTTTTCCTGATCCCGGAGGACCACATAGAAGAACTAAGCTTCCTTTTATAAACCCCCCATTAAACATAATATCAAGTTCTCTAATACCCGTAGAGATTCTTTTTAGATCTTCCATAGACCTTTTTCTAAGAATACTTTCGATATAATTAATGTCGATCTCATCGTCTCTAGCAGGTTTGTTCATCCTAACCACTCTTTAGCTTCAAAAGTCTTGGTTACAACAACCTTGAATAATTGCTAATAATTGCTTCGGAAGTATATACCCTACCTTATTTATTGCTTCCTCGAATATATTATCATAACCTTATTTAATATCTCCCTACTAAGGTTATAGAGAAAGTAAATACCAAGCTGCGAGGGATGTAAAATGGCGAAAAGGGATGTTATTTCAGTTCTCGACATTAGAGACATTTTCACAGAGCTTATTGAGCTAGCAGCGATTCTTAAACATTACCAAAAAACAGGTATTCCTCACAGGTTTTTAGAGGGTAAAACCTTAGCCATGATCTTTGAAAAACCTTCTACAAGGACTAGAGTCTCTTTTGAAGTAGGTATGGCTCAACTCGGTGGACATGCTTTGTATCTAAGCCCAAGAGATCTCCAACTCGGACGTGGAGAAACTATTGCAGATACTGCAAGAGTTCTTAGTAGATACGTTGATGCAATCATGTACAGAGCATTTAAGCGTGAAATGATGGAAGAGCTTGCAAAGCACAGTACAATTCCTGTGATTAATGGACTTGACAATAAGGAGCATCCATGTCAGATCCTCGCCGACATGATGACAATATGGGAAAAGAAAGACAGATTAAGAGGTCTTAAACTTGTCTTTATTGGAGATGGGAACAACGTAGCAAACTCTTTGATGTTAGCCTCAGCATTCTTGGGAATAGACTTCACAATTGCTTGCCCAGAGGGATACGAGCCAGATAATGAATTATACTCCAAAGCAATAGAAATCGCTAAAGAAACAGGTTCAAAAATAGAGATAGCGCGAGATCCCAAAGAAGCTGCTGAGGGTGCCGATGTACTCTACACAGACGTATGGGTCTCAATGGGAGATGAAGCAGAAGCGGAAATCTGGATGAAAAAGTTCCAGGGATATCAAATAAACAAAGAAATTGTAGAGGCCGCAAAAGACGACGTAATAGTCATGCACTGTCTACCGGCTCACCGCGGGCTCGAAATCACAGACGATGTAATAGATGGTCCGCACTCTGTAGTATGGGATGAAGCCGAGAACAGACTTCATGCCCAAAAGGCCCTACTATTATGGCTTATAAGAGAAGACATAGCAAAAGAGCTCTTAAGAGCGTCTAAAATTAAAAAGATAGAGTAAGACACCCTTTTCTTTTTTTAATTTTATACTAAAGAAACTTCTAGGACTTCTACGTTTTGGACTCCCTCAATTTTTGAAAGTTTTTCTACCTCTTGGTCAAGGATGCCTTCCTCGTCTGGAACTGTAAATATTGCCTCAACAACCTTTAAACCAAAAACAAATGGTTTAATTTCCGCATTCTTGAGTTTTTCTCCCAAGACTTCTTTTACTTTTTCTAAGACTGTGTTCATGTCCACTTCAGTGGATTCGGGCATTACACGAACATGTACTGCTACATTTCCCATTTAATCCCCTCCTTTAAGGTCCTACAAAGCCACAATTAGGACAAACGTACGATCGGGATAGTGAGCGGCATCTTTTACATCTTGCAATTATAGCCTCGCCACAGTTAGGACAGTAGAAAACTGTTGAGCCTTTGTCTAGTGTGGTTCCACATGTTGTGCACACTCTAACCTGAAGCTTAAGTTTTCTTGAGTCCATCTGAGTCACCCCTTAGATGATCTTAAATGGTGCTATAACCAATAATCGAGGCTTCTTTAAAAGAATTTCTATAGATTAATTAGATGCTTGTCTTCACATTTCACTTTTGTGATGAATATATTTTCATCACTAAGGTTCAAAATCGATATCTCGTCTTCCAGTAACTATGTCTTCCCCTCCCATTGGAACAAGCTGAATTTCGTAGTAAATCTCTGGAAATCCTTCCTGCGTAATTGCAGATGTTGGAATTATCTTTATTGCTCCTTCTATTTCTGAGATTACTCTATATATCTCTATTCCGAGAGTAGTGTAAACTCCCTCCTTTTCTTGCATAATATCATCGAAAATACTGTCCCAATCATCAATGTATCTCAATATCCTCTCCTTCTCCGATCCAGAAAGCAAATCCATCTTGTTCATAACAAATGTCGTTGGATATGGTATCCTGAAGTGGACAGACAAAGCCAGCAATATTTGGGAGACAAACCCGGAAGAGCTACGGGACAAAAAGGGATCCATTACGAAAATTATGTGTGAATATGTGGGCTCCAAATATCTAACAATTGCCGGACCCCAGGGCCTATACGCAAAAAGCTCTATTTGTCCAGGCGTGTCTATCAGTACGTAATCTGTGCTAATTTTATCAAGTGTTTCTTTAATTTCCGAAATATAGTTTATTATTAAGTCTGCTGCAATAATCTGAGCACCGTTCGGACCTAATCCATATTTTTTCATCACATCCCAAGTACTTATATAATCTCGAACATCTACTTCAGGTTCATATGGTAAATCCTCTGCTCCAGGGTCTAAATTAACTAATACGGTATCTATATCGTTTTTTTCACACCATTCGCTAAATGATTCTGCCATCGTACTTTTCCCAGCTCCAGCAGGACCTAAGAAATATATAAAGATTTTAGGATGAGTCACCTTGGACACCATTCCTTTTTATTTCACTTATCCTTAATATGGGCTCGAAGATTATATTTCTCCTAGCAATATTCTCTGCAGCGCCTTCTTCCCTATCTACAACACAAACGATTTTTTCTACAGTTAGTCCCAAAGAAGTCAATAAATCTGCTACTTCCAAAGCTGAGCTTCCTGTTGTAGTAACATCCTCTACTATTACCACTCTTTGTCCCTTCTCAAAATTGCCAATAACTCTTTCCCTAACACCATACTCCTTCTCTTTTTTCCTAATAATTAAGTAAGGAATACCAGCAATGATTGATGCCGCAGCCATAAGAGGTACCGCCCCTAGTTCTATGCCCGCCATAATGTCGTATCCGGAAACTTTCTTATAAAGCTCCTCCCCTATAAGCTTTAAAACATCTGGAAACGTGGACGCATATTTTATGTCCACATAATAATTACTCACCCTTCCAGACTTTAAAACGAAAGTTCCAAAACGAATGGCACCAATCTCTATGAGTTTCTTTGACAAAATTTCCTTTGACATTACCAAGGCACCTCTTTTTTCCCTAACACATAAGCCAAATAATTCGTACCAAGATGAAGTGGTGGTGTAATTAAATATGCCAATAGAACTCTTGTTGGCGTCAACCACAATAACGACCATCCCCTATAAAAGATATATGAAAAGAAAATAAAGGAAATTACGAAGTCTAATTGATCTGCAACCGGTACGTTATAACCCCTTGGTAAATTAAGCCTTCTTTTTATGAAAGACTCGAATAAGTCTCCTAACAAGGCAAAAAAACCAAAAGAAAAACCCATAATAACAGCGTTCAAGAATCCCACATCATAATATGGTCCAATAGGTTTAATATGCTCTATCAACGACTGAACCAATAAACATATAGAAGCCAAAAGAGAGGCAAAAAACAACCCCCGCCATGTTTTGCCGTCACCGAATATTCTTTTTCCATCAATAAAATTCCTTCCAAAATCTATAGGTGTCCCCCCTCCCACAAGAACCGCTAATCCATTAGCTGTGTATGGAGGTAGTAAAATCCATATCACTAAAAAAATTTCTTTTAGAGCTTCCAAGAAATCCATTTTGATTCACTCCAAAGAGGAGTGTCTTCTCTTCATAGTGTATTCGCTTTCTCCCAACGTGTCCATTATGTATGCAACAAGTGCGTCCAGAAATATCAGCACACTGTCTTCAAAAAGAGTTCCCATTGGCGCATATTTTGGCTTTAGCTCGTCTGTTTCCACTGGCAAATAAATTAAAGTATCAGCAAGCTTTGAAAGTTCTGACTCTTTATTTGAAGTAATAGCTACCAAATGGGCTCCTATTTTTTTAGCAATTTTAGCTAAACGAACAACAGAGCTTGTAGATCCACTACCCGAGACTAGAATAAAAACATCACTTCTAGTTAGAGGATAGGTAATTGTTTCGTCCAGTACTATCACATCTAACCCCAAATGAACAAGACGCATTGCAAATGCTTTCGAAACAAGCCCACTTCGACCCATTCCATAAACATGAATCTTTCTTGCTTTAAGTAACGTATTAACAAGTTCCTCTACCGAATTTTCTTCTAGTGCTTTTTCGATTTGTACCTTTATTTTTTCAGTTAAGTAGTTGACTACATCTCTAATGAAGTCCTTTGATTTACACTGCAAGGTTTGTCGCCTCCCTAAGCCTCATGATGAAATATTTCGCATCATGTTCTAGGAGGGGCGAATCTATAAGTACGTAAATTTCTACGTTTTTATACGTTTTAGCAAAAAGTTCAATGGCCCTGGCAACAACATCTACGGGGGGTTGATTTATGCTTAAGGCCCCGTGAAACTTTTCGTTTCCATTTTCGTGTTCGATGCCACTAATTTTAATATATACGAAATCCTTAACATTTGATCTCTCGTAGAAATACTTTATTGGCTCAAAAAACTCTTTTTCTGTCCTTAGTTGCCCGCCCACAAGGGCATAATAATGGGCCAAATTAATTACTGGAAATGAATTCTCGATACGTTCTAATGCTTTTCTTAATTCGGCTGAAATGCCCAAAACATCTCTTTTTCCTGGGATTTCGATACCTAAATACTGAGAATCATCTAAAAGATCTCTTATCTCTCTAAGTCTAGTTATACTTTTGTCTAGAGCTTCTTCTCTGTTTTTCCCAGCGTAACCCAATAGGGTAATTAAGCCTCT
>CBEVQP010000051.1:0-9048 GCA_965552035.1 uncultured Thermoplasmata archaeon
GGCTCGGTAACGGACGATGGGGTAGGCTTCGACCGGCACCGAATTTCCGAAGGGTACTCTTCTGGTAATGGGGTTTCGGTGGATGTTGGAGATTCCGTAGGTGTCTCTGTTGGTGTTCCTGTGGGGGTCTCTGTAGGAGTATGTGATGGTGTCTCCGTTGGAGTTTGAGTTGGCGATTCTGTGGGCGTCTGCGTAGGTGTAGTTGTGGGAGTCTCTGTGGGTGTGGGTGTAACTGTAGGTTCTCCTTCGACAATTACAATATACGAGAATGAAGGAACATTCACTTCGATGAGGTAGCCTTCTCTAAATGTATTCACAACTTGGTAACTAAGCATTTCCCAGTTATTTTCTTTAACTCTGTAAACCCTCAGTTTCTGTAGATCCACATCATGTGGTACAAGTATCTTCACCTTAGCATTTCTTATATCAACGCCAGAAACCTCAAACGCATGGATAAACTTAACATTCTCGTCCAAATTTAATTCTTCTTTACTTACTTCTCTTATTCTTAATGTACCTGAACTATAAGCCTCGCCAGTTATTTCTCTTAGCATGGAATATGGGAGGTACAAATTGAGTTTTCCTTGGCGGGTTATCTTTGCCTTAAGTTCTTTACCTGAGACAACAATCTCGGAAATCACATCTTTGTTCATGAATGTAACATTCCCTTGTGAAACTTTGGGTTTGGCATCACCACCGAAAGACCAACTGATAGTAACATCATTTTCTTCTTCAATGCGTTTGAATTGATGGTATATTGCATTTACAAAGCGTTCTCCACCAAATATATATCCAGACAGATGTATCTGCACATAGGCATATTCACTTTCTTGTTCCTTATGAATCAACATTCTTCCTTCTGTAATGATAATCCCGCTAAACGTTCCATTGTGATCTGTAAGTTCCTCAGGAATAAACATTGGAATTCCTGCCAAACCGCATATCTCAGCGTAAATATTTCCGCTCATGCTGCCATTTTCGTAATCTATTGAAAGTCTGAGCTCATATGTGGCGTTGAATAACTCCCTCAATGCTAACATGTTATAATAATCCTCTTCCCATTCGCCAAGTCCGGGAAGCTCTCCTGGACCTGATCCTAAAGGAGGTGTAGGTGAGGGTACGGGAAACGGTGGTGTTCCAGGCATTCCTCCTTCAAAGCCCTGCATCAGAGTAAGAACATCTATCACCACATCAAAATGCGCTTCTATGGTTGCTTTAGACATGTCAGAAGACATGCTCGCGTCTGCTTCTAGGGAGTTTACATCAATACCCATGGACTCTAGGTTCTCTATAAGCATGGGCTTATAATACTGCCACATTTGTTTGAAACTCATGACGAACTGAGTGACTTCCTGTTGGGCTTCGGGATCTAGTGCAGACACATAGATTACTACAAAAGCCTCTCCCACGACTTGTGACTTCGTTTCATTTAATTGAGTCGATTCTATGTGAAGTTTTAGATCGATATAATCCTGTGTAAGGTTAAAATAGAGTGTGATGTTATTTGCATCACCACTCGTATAAACTTGCAAATGCGCATAAGTTATGTTTTCACCAAATTCGTCCAAAAACTCTTCCTCTAAATTGCCTTCAAAATTTCCTAAAAGAATTGTCGTTAGATTCTCGTATGATACTATACTAAACTCCCCATCCACCGTTTTAAATGAAGTGTCCTTTACAGTAGTGTTAATATACATATCGAATGTAGAATCCGTGTTCACATTCAAAGACATATCCACATGTCCTTGCGTCTCAGATGCCTGAACAATAGGGGAGACTATTAAAGATACCAGTATCAGTGCAAAAATTGCTATCGCTGTTTTAAAAATATATTTATTCATATTACTCACCTAATCCCTCCATTTTTATTCCAAAATTATGATTTTCAAGGTCATTTATTATTTATAAAAGTTGTTAAACACTTCTTTAAGTCAAAATCTTTTTAAAATAGAATACAAGGTCTTTTTATATTTGATAGTCTTTACTTTTGCCCATCCTAAGGATGGGGATAATGATTTTCAAGACTTCCATTTTTATTATAGTTTGGAAAACATAACGATCTTATTGATACAACTAAATATTGCTAGAGTCTTCTCTTGGAAGATACCTCCAGCACATGAGTCGGGGTGTGATCTCTTATGGAGAACAAGCAAAATAGGGAGTTCGAATATCTTGATCATCCAGCTGATCTTGAGATATTGGCCTTTGGAAATACTCTGGAAGAGCTCTTTAAAAATGCTGCTAGAGCAATGTTTAATGCAATATCGCCTAATTATGAGACTTCTACAGAATGTCGAGAGGAAATCAATATAGAGCTCTCTGCCGAAAATCCGGAAGACTTACTCTTTAAATGGATGAGTGAGCTTGTCTTTCTTTTTGATACGAATTTCATATTGCCAAAAAAGATAGATGTCAAAATTGATAAAACAGACGATAAGCTAATCCTAAAGGCTAAACTTTGCGGTGAGAAGTTCGATCCAAATAAACATGATTACGCAATAGGAATTAAAGCAATGACCTACAATATGTTAAAAATAGAAAGATCTAAAGAGGGTTTCAAAGCGCACTTTGTAATGGATGTCTAAGCTCATATGCAAACCTTAAATGTGATTGTGTGATTAAGTTAAAAGGGAGGTGTATAAAATGTGGCAAGGGCCCATTAGGAAAATAACAGACTATAAATGGGAAATCCCCCAAAAATACAAGCCAGGAATGAGGGTTCCCGCAATCGTATATGCAGATGATAGGATGCTCCAAATCACCCGAAGGGATCTCTCACTTGAGCAAGCTGCTAATGTCGCTACCTTACCTGGGATTTATAAAGCATCATTAGCAATGCCAGACATTCATCAAGGTTATGGTTTCCCAATTGGTGGTGTCGCAGCTTTTGATGCTTACGACGGTATTCTCTCGCCGGGAGGTGTGGGGTTCGACATTAACTGTGGCGTAAGACTTCTTAGAACAAACTTAACCTACGACGAAATTAAACCAAAACTAAAAGACCTCATTGAAATGATATTCAGAAACGTTCCTTCTGGCGTTGGTTCTCAGGGTAAAATTAGACTCACACCCGGGCAGCTAGACGACGTGATAGTTGGAGGTGCAAAATGGGCAATTGATAACGGATATGGATGGGATAAAGATCTTCAACATATAGAAGAAAACGGTCAAATGGGCTCTGCAGATCCCGACAAAATCTCATACAAAGCCAAAAGTCGTGGTGCTCCACAATTAGGGACTCTAGGGGCTGGAAACCACTTTCTTGAGATTCAAATAGTAAAGGAGATCTATGAGCCTGAAATTGCAAAAGCTTTTGGAATAGAAAGGGTAGGGCAGGTAACTGTAATGATACACACAGGTTCTCGTGGATTTGGTCACCAAATATGTTCTGACTACCTTGAGATTCTTCAAAGAGCGATGCGTAGGTATAACATACGCGTCCCAGATAGAGAGCTTGCTGCAGTTCCAGCAAGCTCCAAGGAGGGAGAAGACTACTTTGCTGCGATGAGTGGAGGCGCTAATTATGCATGGGCGAACAGACAGATGATAACGCACTGGGTACGAGAGTCTTTTGCTCAAGTTTTTAGGCAAGATCCAGAAAATTTGGGCCTAGACATAATATATGACGTCGCCCACAATATCGCCAAACTAGAAGAGCATGAAATTAATGGAAAACGCATAAAAGTATACGTTCATAGAAAAGGTGCCACTAGAGCATTCCCAGCAGGTCATCCTGCAATCCCTCAGGACTATAGAAAATACGGCCAACCAGTACTCATACCGGGGAGCATGGGTACAGGAAGCTACATTCTCGTTGGAACAGAAATCGCTATGACGGAGACCTTTGGGTCGACGTGTCACGGTGCTGGACGTGTGATGTCTAGGGCTCAAGCAACAAGGAACTTTAGAGGTCATCAGATCGTGAGGGATCTCTCTGCAAGAGGAATTTACGTGAGAGCCATGTCTATGCGTGTAGTTGCTGAGGAGGCTCCTGCAGCGTATAAGAGTGTAGACCATGTTGTAGATATCGTTCACAAAGCAGGAATATCTAAAAAGGTTGCTAAGATGGTTCCAATAGGAGTTGTTAAGGGATGATTTCTGGAAAAGATTTAGAGGCAACTATAAAAAAGATTGCCAAAATAGAAACCATGGGAAGCGAGTTTCTAACCTCTATTATTTTTGAGGCAGTAAAAGAGGTGCTAAAAGAAGAAATCAAAAAAGAGATCAAAGAAGTCTTTGAAAAAAATGAGACTGCTAAACTTTTATTACAAAAGTCAGTAAAGGATCTCATTAAGTCTAAAGCATTAGAAGTCAGAGCTATGGTTCTGGCTATTGAGGCATTTTTAGAAGCAGGACTCTCAGCTCTCCCCGAAGATCTCAAAAAGGAGACATACAAGGAAATTGCAAACTATTTATATAATAAATTCAAAGAAATAATGGACCAAGGAATGAAATGAAAAGTCTAGTTCTGTTTATTCTCTAGTCTTTCTCTTATTTTCTTAATTAATGGTGATATTTCCTCTCTAAGCCCTAATTTTTCAATTGTTTCGTCTTTTGGTATTCCTAGCTCATCCCACCCCAGGAACTCATAATATCTTCTCTTTAATTCTTCTACTTCTTTTCTTTCTGGCGCACTGCCTTTCTTAGGACCAGAAGGTAGAGGTTCATAAAACCTCTTTGGAATGTCGTCGTGAATTCTCGGATCCCAATAAATATCAGGTCCTCCTAAGAGTAATAGAACTCTTTGGATAGTAAGAATCGCCTTTGCGTTGTAATCAATCCATTTTTCTCTTGTAATTTTCATCCCTGTAACTGCGTTAATAAACTCCCAAACGTACTTATCTCGAAGCACAAAAGAGCATATCACTGCAGAGTCCGCTAGAGTCATGTACACTTCTCCTCTATCGAATGGCTCTGTCGGCGCTGAAGTATGATCTCCTCCCTGGACAGAGGTTGCATATGAAAACGGTCTATAATCGAGCCCGCTACGGACGCCATGAGCACCAATTCCAATACCCTTTGCGTGAATGGCATAGTCTAAAACGTTTATTCCTTTCATTTCTGAGATTCTTACCGCTGCTCTATACGTGCCCTCTGCACAAATATCTCCAATACCGTTCCTCGAGGCTATCAAGTCTATAAGCCTACTAAATGCCTCAATGTCCCCCCACTCCACCTTAAATCCAATATCCTCTTCTGTAAGAATTCCTCGCTGATATAACTCAGCAATAAATCCTAATGTATTTCCCGTTTGAATTCCACACAAACCCAAATCGTCCACTTTTGCAGATAAGTACGCTACATCCTCTGCCTTAAATACTCCTAAATTAGTTCCCATATACGCTTGCAACTCATAGTCTGGTGCATCAGTAGCATATATTCTTCCATTCCTCCTCACTACAGAGATTTTCATGCACGTTGCTGGGCAATTAAAGTCTCCCCAAAACCGCTTCTTCCATACCCTTCTTTCAAAATTATCAACACCAATTTCCTTGTTGTTATGCCACTCCTCCTGCCAGTTTCTTATAGGCTCTGAAGAGAGCTTGAATCCCACAGAGTATCCGCCATGTCCTGTCCCCCAATATCTGATTGAAAAACTCTTCTTTATGTCTTCCCTAACAGCTCTAATTAAGGCTCGTACTCGTAGTTGGTCATAAGGCTTTGGTAATGGTCCACTTCCCCTTACGGCTATGGCTTTTAATTTCTTTGATCCCATGACTGCACCATATCCCCCATACCCAGCAGCATGGGCCCATTTGCTCATTACACTAGCTATTCTCACTAAATTTTCTCCTGCGAGACCGATATAGAGAAATGGTGTCTCTCTTACCGTACTACCACGTGAATTCTTAATAGCCTCCTTCATTAGCTCTTTAGAAAATGTATTGTAGAACTCATACCCCGTCATTCCCCAATATTTTTCGGCATCTCTAATCTCCACATTCTCGTTTTCTATGTAAAGATATACAGGACTCTTGGCACGCCCTCTAATAATTATTCCATCATAACCAGCAGATCTCAACTCAATGCCAACCTCGGACGATAACGTGCTTCCTACAACTCCATTACTTTGAGGGGATTTTCCTGTTACTACTACTTTTATGCCCGGATAGTATCCCACGAGGGGTCCTGTAAGAATAAGAAGCAAATTTTCTTCGCCAAGTGGATCTATTCTGTCCCAATTTTTACCCAATTCCTTTAAGAGAATATACGCTCCTAAACCTCTGCCTCCTAAATATTTTGATAAAGTCTCCTCTTTTAATTCTACTTCCTTTATTTTTTCTGTTGAGAGATTAACATCTAGAAGTTTTCCCGCATAACCATACAACATGCTTTACACCTCTCCATAAATCTTTTTGAAAATTTCTTCCGCAATTTCCTCAACATTTTTTAAATACAAATCTCTGTTAACCGTATCCGATTCTACAACCTTTAGAGCCTCATATCCTAAGGAGCTACAAACATCTACACACGCGGGCTCTCCCCCACATAAATCGCATATTAGAACATACGAGTCTTGAGGATGCATAATGGGAATATGTGCTGGACATGCATTGATGCAAGAGCCGCAACCAGTACACTTTTGTGAATCTACATGAATAACCTCATCTGAATCCAAATATATTGCATCATATCGACAGCTTTTCATACAATATTTCTCCGTACACTGAACGCAAACCACAGGTATCGTTATTCCAGGTAGAGGCTCTACTATTCTAATTCTTGATGCTTCTCTCCAAATAATCCCCTCATGAGTGAGTGAGCATTCAACCTCACATGCCCTACATCCGGAGCACTTTTCATAATCTACAAAAATCCATCTTACCATAACCTCCACCCCTTCTATTTAGAGCATTAAAATAATTCGGAAATAATTTCTTTAAAAATATTTCCAAAAAATCGTAATTCTAAGCTTCTCAACCTCTTTCTTTTGCAGTATGGTAATAACATGTCCCATAACCTACATAAATGACCTTATCTGGAGACATCGCTTTAAGAACTTCTGGCCTATGCGTAACTGCTATTAGAGTAATTCCCGACCCTCTTGCAATTTCAGCCAATTTTCTCACAACTCTCATGGCAGTAAGGGTATCTAAATGGGATGCTAACTCGTCTATGATTACTACATTTGGCCTTTCTGCCAAGATTGAGGCTATTTTTGCTCTTTCTTTTTGGCCGGTAGATAGTTCATGGAACTTTGCTCTGTATAAAACAGCATCAGAAAGTCCGCACTTGTTAAGAATTTCTACCGCCATATGGATGTTTTTACATTTCCCATAAATGTGTTCTAAGATGCTTTCAGATCCGAACTCTGGTTCGATTTCGCCAGGTATAATGGCTCCCACTCGTGCATTGTTCGGAATTTCAATAACACCTGAATTTGGTAGATATCTCTCATCTCTTTTTTTAAGTATCGCTCCAATTATTAATCTCAAAAGTGTTGTTTTACCCGCGCCACTGGCCCCTACAACGCAAACTACTTCCCCTGGATTTATTGTAAGATTTACATGCCTCAAAACCTCTCTTTGTATGATTCTAAACCTCACTCCAAAAGCAATAAGAACATCTCTGACTTCTGGTCTCAAACCTTTAATGTCCAGCTCGTTGTTATAAAACTTTGTAACATCCTTTAACACTATTGGCCCTGAAATTTTATCCACTTGTCCATAGGTAGATATACACAATTTGCCATTATGTAATTGGGCGTAGGAGTCCTTTTTAAGAAACTTTTCAAGATGTTGTCTTCCTTCTTCAGTAATAGGATAATACAACACTGGTCTTTCAGATTTCGTGTCCCATACATACTTAAATCCGACCTTTTCGAAAAATGGATTAAATCTCGCCATTTGCGCAATTGTTTCTACTAAATGCTTCTTCTTCCTCATTTCTGGCACTCTTCTTTCAGCTATCCATTCTATTGCGGCCTTCACAGCTAGTTGTCCTAACCCATCGGAGCGGTAGTCTGGATGTACGACGACTCTAGCAATTCTTGCAGCTGCAGTATTGCTTTCTTCAAGTGCTTGCCATTTTGCTTCGTTCCATACAATATTTCGTGCAAGCCTTGGACTTTTCTCTTTTTTAAGCCTCTTTAGAAGCTCTTTCAACTTTTGTTCAGGACTAAAAACTGGGTGAAACCATTCCTTGGGAAAAACTTTCTCTCGAATGTTCTTCTCAATCCTTCCGTTAGGAAGTTTTCTGTGCATAAGCGGTATGGGGGGATCTACCCTCACGTATGCTAAGATTTTAGGTTCATATGGTAATCTCTCTTTTAATTCCAATACCAGAAATCTCGAAGCAGGAGTTGAGCCTTTTATTTCTAGAATATGTACATGTTCGTCTGTACCACACTTCTTACAAACAGGTTTAGTATTTGCTTCAATTAAACTTCCACAATTATCGCATTTCCATATAGCAACTAATGCCTTCTCAGAAGCATAGTGATATTGCTCTAATTCAGCTATTGCTTCAAAATCTTTTTCATATACTGCCTCTCTTGCAATAATTTTATATTTATATAATTCCTCTCCAGTAACTGGGCTGAAACGGGGTATTTCGTATTCTTTTGACCATGGGGGCCATATTTTTATTCTTTCGTTTTCATAAAGCTTTGTTAACTCATAATCATGAAACTCTAGGACTATCTTTTTTGCTCGCGTTTTTATCTTCTTTAAAATTTTAATTTCTACCTTATCTGAATTCCTAAGCCATTGAGCAATATTGCCTGTCATAAAAAGAGTATAAACCTTGTTTCCTTCTTCTTCTCTTAATTTAACTATACCAAACCATCTGTATTTAAATCGTTCTTGTTTATCTCCTACCACAACAGCTCTTACTAATTTTGGCTCCTTTTGTGAGCTCATACTTTTACTTTTGTATTACCAGAATTATATAATTTAAACCTCCACAAGGTACCAAACTGTTATCGATTTAAGGTTCCTGCGCTAGGATCTAAGGATTTCTATTGAGAAAGTTTAAGTTAGCAAAGAGCTCAGCCTTGGTATTTCGAATCTTGTTGGAATCACGTTAAAAATCTGCTTGTCTTTGTGG
>CBEVQP010000052.1:0-9030 GCA_965552035.1 uncultured Thermoplasmata archaeon
GATGTGATCCTTTGGCCCTCCCAGATGGTACGCGCGTGAGGGGAGATACCCACACCAAAATTCTTAGAAAAATTAAAGAGATATTTCATTACGAGGTTTTAAATCCAGATGCAAAAATAAAAATATTAACATTCGGTTGTGTAGCAAGATCGGCTAAAATAATAGCTAAAAGACATAAGAACATCGGTCTAATAAGACTTAAAACGATATGGCCATTAAATGAGGAAGTTGTTGGAGAGTTAATCCAAGACTCCAGAGTTCTAATTCCAGAAATGAACTTAGGACAAATGTTTTATGAAATTAAAAGAATAGGACTAGAATACGGGGCAAAGGAGATAAAATCTTATACAAAAATCGGTGGAGAGCCTATATATCCCAATGAAATTTTGGAGGCGATGAAGCCATGGCTGTAACAAGAAGTGATTTTTTTAGATTCGAAAGATGGCCTCACATGTTTTGTCCTGGTTGTGGTTTGGGCACAATAATGAATGCGCTTTATTTTGCAGTCTCAGAGCTTAATATTGACTTAGACAAATTGGTAATGGTTGGAGGAATAGGATGTACAGGACGCATTCCTGGATATCTAAATATTGACTCAATGCATGTAACTCATGGAAGGGCCATACCCGTAGCTGTGGGTATAAAGCTCGCAAATCCAAAGCTTGAAGTTATTGCGATAGGTGGAGACGGAGACATAGCAGGTATTGGAGGGAATCATCTCATTCATGCTGCACGTCGTAACATAGATATTAAAGTCATACAAGTTACAAACTTTAATTACGCATTAACAGGCGGACAGCTTGCCCCTACAACACCAATGGGTGCTGTAACGACTACTACTCCTGAGGGAAATCCAGAATACTATTTTGATACTGCCCACCTTGTTGCCGCAGCAGGAGCGAATTATGTGGCTAGATACTCTACACATGATCCCAAGGGACTCATTAACGGATTCAAAAAGATGTTTGAACATAGGGGATTTGTGTTCATAGAAGTTATTTCACAATGTCCTGTTAACTTTGGTAGACGCAATAAAATGCGTAATGTATTGGATCTCCTCAAATGGATGCGAGAGCACAGCACATTTAGTAAAGAAAAATATGAAAAAATTCTTAATGAGAGGGGTCTAGCATTTATGTTAGGAGAGATAGTAAAAAGGAATAGAGATCCTATACCTAAGAGATGATAAAAATGAGCAACGAAATAAGCATATTTATTGGAGGTATTGGTGGTCAAGGCGCTATAAGAGCAGCACAAATTTTAGGAAAAATTGTAGTTGAATATAAAAAGCTCTATGCGGCAATGGAGGTTGCATATACCTCCCAAACCATGGGAGGGCCTAGTAAATCAGAATTGAAGATTTCAAAAAGCCCTATTATTTATCCTTATGTGGAAAAAATAGATTATTTAATAGCACTGCACAAATGGCCCCTCAAGAATGAAAGAGTTCTAAAGATGCTCGATAAAAACTCCACAATAATTTATAACAGTGATGTTTTTCAAGATTCCATAGAAATTGAAGCAAAGGATATTATTCCAGTCCCAATGACAAGTATAGCCAACTCGATTGGAGAATCTCGCTCAGTAAATATGGTTGCTCTAGGCGTTCTCGTCCGGTATATAAATGACTTTGTGACGCTTGAGGATATTGAAAAAGCTTTATATGAAGAATTCTCTGAAAAAATAGCAAAAATTAATATAAAGGCCCTAAAAGAGGGGTATAACATTATTAAAAAGAAATAGGTGAGTACATTGCAGAAGGAATCCAAGATAACACTCTCTGATGGCAACATTGTTAAGGTAAACATCAAGGAGCATTTTATTGAGGCTCAATTAGGTAATAAGAAAATAAAAATTAAGTTTGAAGATATTCCGATTATTGAGGCTGCATTAACTGCATACTACAGGGAAAAATTACTAGAGGCTGGAAAGAATATCTTAAAATCGGTGAAAAACTAAAATGAAGCTCATAATTAAAGGTATTGTTCAAGGCGTAGGATTTAGACCCACTGTTGCAAAAATCGCAAAAAAACTCAATCTACACGGATACGTTAGAAACATGGGTTCCTATGTAGAAATTTTTATTGAGGAGGACGAGCTTGTAGAGGAGTTCTTAAAAATATTAAAAGAGAGTCTTCCTCCTATTGCTCACATCTCCGAAGTAATCATTCGCAAAGAGTTTCCAGAAGAATCTTACGATGGCTTCGAAATTAAAAAGAGTAAAGATGCCGAGAGATTCTCTATAATTCCTCCCGACACAGCTATTTGTGAAGATTGTCTAAAAGAGCTTTTTGATAAAAATAACAGGCGATATCTTTACCCCTTCACTAATTGTACAAAATGTGGAGCTCGATTTTCGATTATTGAAGACCTTCCTTACGATAGAGAAAGAACTACTATGAAATATTTTCCAATGTGTAAGGCATGTCTTAATGAATATTACGACTTAAATAATCGTAGATATGATGCTCAAACAATTTCATGTCCAGAATGTGGTCCTAAAATGTATATAATTGATAAAAATGGGAAAAAACTGGATGTAAACGATCCTATTAAAGTTTTTGCGAAAGCCATTGATAAGGGACTCATTGGCGTGATAAAGGGTTGGGGGGGCTATCACGTCGTGTGTAAATTAAGTTCTGTACCCCGACTTAGGGATCTCTATAACAGACCCACAAAACCATTTGCCATAATGTTTAGAGACATTAATACGATAAAGAAATACGCTTATGTTTCTAAAGTTGAGGAAGATCTCTTATTATCTTCCATAAGACCTATAGTTCTATTAAGAAAAAAGGTATTTGATAAAGATCTTGAATATACTTCTCCAGGACTTCCATATATCGGCGCTTATTTACCATACTCGGCAATTCAACATATTTTATTCCATTTTTTGAAAACAGATGCCATTGTGATGACTTCAGGAAATCTTCCGGGAAAGCCTATGGCAATAAACGATGATGAAGCTCTCAAACTGCCTGCAGATATTTATCTAAGCCACAATAGACCTATTGCAAATCGTATAGACGACTCTGTCGTGAAAGTTTACAAGAAGAATACATTCATTATTAGAAGGTCTAGAGGCTACGTTCCTATATCGTTCCCTGTAAATTATCCTTATAAGATTCTTTCAGTAGGTGCCGAGCTTAACATCACATTCACAGTTTCTAAGGAAGGGTATATGTACCCTAGTCAGCATATTGGTGACGGTACAGATTTTGATGTGATTATATTTCTTCAAAATGCTGTTGAAAAATTTAAAAAACTCCTAAAAATTGAGAATTTTGATGCGGTGGCAGCAGATCTTCATCCTAAATATTCAACAAGAGCATATGCAGAGAGGTTCCATGAAAATATTTACTTAATTCAGCACCATCATGCTCATGCAGCCTCCTTGCTCTTCGACGCCGGAATTGAGAATGGTATTTTCTTAACATTTGATGGGACAGGCTATGGTCCCGATGATACGATTTGGGGAGGGGAGCTTCTCTACGCTACTTCCACAACTTATGAAAGACTCTGCTCCCTCA
This sequence comes from uncultured Thermoplasmata archaeon, assembly GCA_965552035.1. Classification (GTDB taxonomy): domain Archaea; phylum Thermoplasmatota; class B47-G6; order B47-G6; family B47-G6; genus B47-G6. The sequence continues at coordinate 3,531 of CBEVQP010000052.1, forward strand.
AGCCTATTCCACTACCTGGAGGAGAAAAAGCAATATGGAATCCCGAACTCATATATAAAGCCATTCTAAACGAAGTAGGAGATCCTCAGGAGGACATAGACTCACTAATAAGGATCTCCCCTAGAACTTCTAGTATGGGAAGGCTTCTAGATGCTCTTTCTTATGCCCTAGGAGTATGTTCTAAGGCAACATATGATGGAGAGCCCGCTATGAAGCTAGAGTGCCTCCTTTTAAAAGGTGAAGGCAGACCCTTTGAAATAGAAACAACTAGAGAGGATGGCATTATCAGAATTGATCCATATGAATACTTTTTAGATATTCCCAAGCTTAAAAGCTTAAAAGAGAAGGCTGATTTTGCATATAGGCTCATAGGTGGCATAATAAAATCATTTATTGATATAGCAGAGAATTTTGCTGAAAAGTATGATACTCGATATCTTGGCTTTACTGGGGGGGTATCATATAATATTCCAATGACTGATATGTTTGAGAGGTTTGCAAAAGAATATAATTTAATACCCGTAATGCACCACTCAATTCCAAATGGAGATGCGGGCATATCTATGGGACAAAACTATATTGTGGGAAATATGATTTTAAAAGGAGTTGCAAAAAATCCCATCGAATAAAGGTGATTGTTCATGTGCCTTGCGGTTCCTGGAAAAATTGTCAAAATAGAGGATGATCAAAAACATGCTATTGTGGATTTTGGAGGTGCAAGACGCCGGGTTAACATAATGTTAGTCCCAGAAGTCAAGGAAGGTGATTACGTTATTGTTCACGCTGGATTTGCCATCCAGAAGATGTCCAAAAGCGATGTCAAAGAAATATTAGAAGACTTAAACGAAATTATGAGGCTAATCCGCGGTGATGGTAATTGAAAAAGATTCTTCTGGCTATTGGAAATGAACTAAAAGGTGATGATGCTGCAGGAATGATTGTAGGGAGGCTCGTTGAAAACCTGTGTAAAAATCGTTGGACAATATTCAAGGGTGGGATGAGTCCTGAATCTTATATTTTTAAAATAATCAAAGAAAAACCTGACTTATTAGTAATTGTAGACGCAACATTAATGGGAAAAAATCCTGGTGAATATTATTTGGTGCCCTTAAATAAGGTCGCAAAGGAATTGATGATTTCAACACACAGAATTCCTATGGACATTATAATTAAACTGCTAGAGAAAAATTGTGGCAAGATATATTTCATTGGTATTCAACCAAAAACACTTGATTTTGGAGAACCCTCAGAGGAAGTTATTAATACGTGCAAAAAGATAGCAGAGATTATTTGCAGGGAAGAGTTTGATAAAATAAGTCCTTTAAAGTAATTTTTTTGGTAATTTCCTGCCGGTTATAATATACCCAGTATGCCCTAACATGTTATGGTCAGGTCTTGTACCTAATGGTTTTATAACGATGTTCCTCTGTAATATCTCGAAAACTTCGACGTTATAAAAACCTCCATCCTTTAAAGCCAGATAAGTCTTTCTAGCTTGTTCTATTGTAGGAACATAAGCAATAAAGTGGCCAAATGGTTTTAAGGACTCGTATGCATTGCTTACTACATCCCATGGCTCTGGGATGTCCAAAAAAACTGAGTCCACGTCTTTTTCATCAATACCTTTCTTGATGTCCTTTAGTTTTATTTCTACGTATTTATCAAGACCCATTATTCTTAGATTGTACTCTGCAATCTTTGCGAAGTCTTCGTGAACTTCATAGCTTATAACTCTTCCAGAAGGTCTTACAAAGTTTGCTAGTACGATAGTAAGTGCTCCACTCCCAATACCGCCTTCTACTACAATATCTCCTGGTTTCAGGTTTGCATAGAGAGCCATTATTCCCGAATCTTTGGGGAGAATAATCTGTGCCTTCCTCTTTAGACCTCTAATGCTCTCTATAATAGATGGCGGCTCTAACATAACTCTCTTTCCAGAAAGCTCGACAATTTCTCCATAATCTTTTCCTACAAAGTCTATTGGATTAAAAACCCCAAATCCCTTAATCTTTATCATTTTATTTTCTACAAAAATTGATTTTCTCCTTCCTTTTTTCAAATCATACAATATTATAGGATCTCCCTCATTAATCTTCATAATTGTTTCACCAAAGAGGTTTTCCAACAATTCTTATTAGATATTCGCCTGTATCAAATTTTCTAGAGTCGAAAATGTCCCCCAAAAATTTGGAAATAACCCACATATTTGTTTGGGCATGATTTGAGAGCTCTCTAGTTATGTAACTAGACGTTCCATTGGCTAAACTCATAAATACCTGAACTTGATCAGCTGCATGAATGTCCAAGGTGGCCTTTGAATTCGCTTCCTTTTCAAGCTTATTTACACATTCTATGGCTACTGTTTCTGCTCTTACACCCTTCTCTCCTAAACGATCTGCTCCTAAAATTGTCTTTTCAAATTGTGCATATAAGACTACTCCCGTTCCCGGAGATAAGCTTTTTCCAACGTCAGTACTCACTTTTGGTGTTATTTTAAAGGCATTATATGCCCTCACCATTAATGTACGTCTCATTCTCTCTAAGATGTGCTCAGGAAGATTATATAGCCACATCGAAGCCCCAATTTCGACTAATTTACCCCTTTCTTCTATTGAAGTTGATTTCAGTTTGCTACCTTCACCTGTGACAATAACTTCTCCACCACCTGCTGGGTAAAAACCTCGCGACCTAATGACTATTTCAAAGTTAAATCCCATCATACCAAGTATTGGTCTAAGAACGTATCTTAGATAATCTATTGGTGGGGACCACGGTACGTCAGTACCGCCTCGAATTTTTACTTCAAAATCTCCATCGATAGTTGAAAGAACCGGAAGTAGACTCTGAAGAACCAAAGTAATGCTTCCTGCAGTTCCAACATCAAAGAAATATTTCCCTGACCTTGGCGATCTGGGGTAAAATGTCACTTCAGTAGATCCTAACTTTAGCCCCTCAACTTTTGCTCCACATACAGTTGCAACGGCTTTTATTGAGGTAATATGTTGATTTCTTAAACCAGGATTTCTCCTCTTTTTCCTTATGTTTATAACTCTAACTGGAACTCCAGTAATAGCCGAAAGAGCTATTGATGTTCTTAATATCTGCCCCCCTCCCTCACCGTAAGATCCATCGATGAGCAGGGGTTTCATAAGAGTTCACCAATAGTCACGCTTCGCAAGATCTCTGAGTCGTTCTACTCCATTTATTTCTTCAATTACCTCTACTACGGCCTTTGGAACTAGGTGTTCCCATGGCTCACCAGCAATCATTCTTCGTCTAATTTCTCTTCCCGAATATATTTCTCTTCTATAAAAGCCCAGAGGGTGTACTTCAAATCCCTCTTCCTTAAAAAGCCGCATGACCAGCGGATTATTGGAATAAATCACACGAAAAGGAGGTACTAGTGATTTCACATGAGAGACCCATATTGCATTCCTTTCAACATCCATTATCGGTACTAAGTAGTAATTAGTTATTCCTTCCTCTTCTAGTGCCCTAGATATCATTAGGTGTCTCTCTCCTGCCGTAAATGGGTTTTCTAAGGTATGGCTTTCCTGAGCGCTTCCAATTCCTATAATAACCGCCTCATGCATCTTCGCAACTTTCTTTATTACGTAAAGATGTCCTAAATGCATTGGTTGAAAACGACCAATAATTAATGCTCTATCATACTTCCTCTGCAGGGACTTCATGAAGTCCTACCTCTGTAAGGACTCCTTTGAAACGATTGAGAAGCTCTTGTTTTTCAGGCGTATCTAGGAGTGCCTCTTTGAGGACGTCATATATCGTTTTGACTGGTACAACTTTTACATCAGATGGTAATTTTAAGACGTCAACATCCTTATAATTCCCATAAGGAATTAATATCTTCTTTATCCCAGCTTCTATAGCAGCTTCAATCTTCGCTGCTACGCCACCCACCGGAAGAACTTCGCCGCGTACACTAAGTGATCCGGTCATAGCAACTGATTGATCTACCGGAACTCCTTCTAATGCGGAGATCACGGCAGCTGCAATAGATATTGATGCTGAATCTCCTTCAACGCCTTCATATGTGCCAATAAACTGGATGTGTATATCCATAGTTGAAAGGTCTCTGTTGGAGTACTTCTTTAACAGAGCTGAAACATTTTGTACTGCCTCTCTAGCAATTTCTCCTAGCTTTCCTGTAGCTATTATCCTGCCCTCTTCTTTTGATAGGGAAGGAGCTACTTCAGCTTCTATTGGAAGAACTATACCTGCATAGTCGTGATATTCGCTGCCTCCTATAACGGCAAGACCATTAACTCGTCCAATTCTATATCCGCGCGTTATTATTTGCATATAGTCCTTCTTAATGGAAATATATTTATCCGCAACCTGTCTTTCAAGTGATTTGAAAACTTTCTTTGCCTCCAGAACGTCTTCTCTAGTGACAAGCCTATGACCGCGAGATCTAGCAATATCTCCAGCTACTCTTACTAGCCCTCCTAACTCCCTGAGTCTAAGTGTAAGGTATCCGCTTCTTCCTGCCATTCTTTGAGCTTCCTTTATTATTTCTGCAACTGCCCCAATATCAAAATGAGGTATCTTTCCATCCTTTTTGACTTCTTGTGCTACAAACCTGATGAGTTTAAGCCTGTTTTCATGAGTGTCTAGCATATCGCTATTGACAACCACTTCATATCCGTAACCACGTATTCTTGATCGAAGTGCTGGGTGTAAGTTCTTTATTGTCTCAAAGTTTCCGGCAGCTACCAGGATAAAATCACACGGGACAGGATCTGTTTTTATCATAGAACCAAAGCTTCTTTCGCTTTGACCTGTTATGGGAAACTTTTTCTCTTGCATTGCGGTAAGAAGTTTAATTTGGGTTTCAGGATCCAATGTTCCAATTTCATCAATAAATAACACTCCTTTATGAGCTAAATGTATGGCTCCCGCTTCCACTAAATGATTAGGTGGTGTTTCTAGACCTCCTGATTGGAATGGGTCATGTCGAACGTCTCCAAGAAGGGCTCCAGCTTTAAATCCTGTAGCATCAACAAAAGGTGCAGAATCTCCTGGATTGTGTGAAACCAATAGCTTTGGATATCTAGGTTTTGGCATCATTTGCGGATTTGTTCTCATAAGGAAGTAGAAAAAGAAAATGAATATCATTATCATCAAAAGCGCTGTAACGTCAAATTGACCACCTATTAAGGCATTGGCAATTACAAAAGATATCATAAGAAGCGCTATTGCTAAAATAAAAGTATTCATGGACGATACTCTAGACTGTATTTCCGTCATCTCTCTTCTTTTTTCTTGCTCAACTATTTCCCGACCTTTTCCGGCAGGAACCACTCTTATTTTTGGATGGAGGGGATCCTCAGGGTTATAATAACATAAAATGTCCTCTAATTCCTCTTTTGGTAATAACTCAGCCATAGCCCTTGCCATCATACTCTTTCCAGTACCGGGATCTCCTATAAGTAAAACATGTCTTTTTTGCAAAGCAGCCTTTTTTATAACCTCTACA
>CBEVQP010000053.1:0-8877 GCA_965552035.1 uncultured Thermoplasmata archaeon
GGATTGTTATGATCTTAGCGAGAGAGTATAATGTACCTGTTTGGAAAATCCTTCAGAATGAGCCAGGAAGCGAAGTAGCCGTGGGGCACATAAAGACTCTTCTTGGGGGCGAGGTAAATGATCTATGACGTTGTAGTTATTGGCGGAGGGCCAGGAGGACTTGCTACGGCAATAAAAGCAAAGGAGTTGGGCCTAAAGGTATTAATTATTGACGAAAACGAATATCTGGGAGGAATACTCCCACAGTGTATTCATCCTGGATTTGGAATTCATTATTTTAAGGAGGACTTAACGGGCCCAGAGTTTGCTGAGAGGCTAGTAGAGAAAGCGAAATCTCTCGATATAGAATATATGCTGGAGACGTATGTGCAGTCGATAGAAATTATTTCACCTACGGAAAAGGTCATAAGAGTAATATCGCCGCAAGGTGCTCAGGAAATTAAAACAAAAGCGATAATATATGCGGCAGGAGCAAGAGAAAGACACAGGTATGAAATAGGTATACTAGGCGATAGAGTCTCTGGAGTATATACTGCCGGGCAGGCCCAGACTATGATGGACATATATGGAATCTTGCCTGGTAAGGAAGTAGTCATCGTTGGGTCGGGAGATGTGGGTCTTATTATGGCGAGAAGATTTAGCCTTGAGGGATGCAAAGTAAAAGCTGTTATAGAAATCCTGCCCTATCCTAGCGGTCTCACAAGAAATTTGGTAATTCTAAGAGACTTTGACATACCACTTTACCTTCAACATGCGGTCGTTGCAGTAAAAGGTAGAAGAAGGGTAGAAGAGGCCATAATAGCTAAGGTAGACGAAAACCTTCGTCCAATTAATGGTACGGAGTTTAATATAAAGTGCGATACCCTTGTCATAGCTGCTGGATTGATTCCAAGGTTAGAACCGCTCAGCGAGCTTGGCGTGTTAGTTGATCCTGCTACTAAAGGCCCTGTTGTTTCGGACCTCTATGAGACGAATATTCCGGGGATCTTTGTTGTTGGAAATTCTCTTGTAGTTAACGACCTAGTAGATTTTGTAGTAGAACAAGGTGAAAGGGCTGCAATGGGAGCGAAGATTTACGTCGAAAACGAGGGTATTGTATACAGTAAGTCGATTAAGGTCGTTAGGGGTAGGAACGTTAGACTTGCAGTCCCTCAGTATATAAGCGGTGACAGGGACGTTACACTCTATATCCGTGTTTCTATACCAGAGGAAAACGTTGTGCTGAGAATTAAAGAGATAGACGTTGAAATACCATTTAGAAGGGTGAGACCAGCAGAAATGATCAGGGTTATACTGAAAAAGGAACAACTAGAGAGTGTTAAGGATACAGTAACTCTGGAGGTGATTCCGAGATGACGAGGAAAACTCATCGCATCACGTGCATAGTATGCCCTGTAGGATGCGAAATAGAGATTACGATAGAAGGTGGGAAAATAATAGACATTCGTGGTTTTGCATGTCCGAAGGGAAAAGACTATGCCATACAAGAGGCTCTGGATCCTAAGAGGATTATAATGACAGTTATTCGCGTCATAAACGGTGAGATACCCGTAGTTTCAGTAAAAACCGATAAGCCCGTTCCTAAGAAACTTATAGAAAAAGTTATGGAAGAAACAGCCAAAATTGAGGTTCAAGCCCCTGTGCATATAGGAGATATCATAATAAAAAACATTGCAGGGACAGGAGCAAATCTCGTAGCAACAAAAACTGTTAGGAGAAAGTCAGGTATGTGACAAAGCCCATTCCACAATGTCTTTGAATAGTTTTTCTTTCCATTCTGGATCCTCGAATATTTCGTGGTACGCTCCCTCGTATTCGATTAATTTTTTGTCTTTTACCTTTAGCCTATTGTATAACCTCCTTGCACCTTCAGGGGGTGTAATGTAATCGCTAGTACCCACGAGAATTAGTATAGGCACGCTAATTTTTTCAGCATCTTCATGAGCTCTCTCAGCGTTTATGAAAATACTTCTCGCTAGCGCTGTAGAAATTCTGTCGTGCACTAGTGGATCTTCTATGTATTTCTTCACAGCCTCTTCGTTCCTAGAAAGAAGTTTGGGATCTATTCCATTGCTTAGTGTAAGTTTTGGGGCAATGACGCCTAACACTTTGGCCAGGGTAACAAGGGCTTTCGGTGTTTTTGGACTTAGTGCTAGCGCTGGAGAAGATGCAATAACGCCCTTTATTTTCTCGGAAAATAGCTCTGCGTATCTAATTACAGTAAGTCCGCCAAGGCTATGACCAAAAATGATGGGCTTCTCTCCAATTTCTTCTATAATTTCGTTAATAATTTTCAGAGCATCTTCTATAGTAGCGTGACCTCTTTTTCCACCACTTTTTCCGTGGCCTGGCCAATCAAAAGTATACACGGCGAAACCGGCATTGTTTAACTCTTGTATAAGTTCTTTGTATCTCCCACTATGTTCTCCGAGTCCGTGAACCAGCACTACCCAACCTTTAGTGGGCTCGCCATAACGTGCTTTGAATATCATACGCACCACGGAGAGTATTGTCTTGAATTATCTATTGTTAGAAACTGTTAATAAATAATCTCGTGGCGTCTCTTAGATGAGTGAAGCCCTCGGTCATCTTTGGGAGCGAGACTTTCTTGGTGCGTGGTATACAATAATCTAAGCGATGTCGTACGCATAAGCATATAAAACAAATAAAACATATAAAACAAATTAGGTAATTGTGGGGGTGGGCTGTCTGCGTAAGACCCTATTTGCGGTCTTACTGGCAGGAATTTTATTGGCATATTTTCCCGTAGCCTACGCCGCGAATATTTGGCCATTTGAAAAGGGCGGCGTGAGGATAAAGATAACGTTTTATGACGAAAACGGTAATCCCTATAAGTTTTTAGGAATATTTCCCAAGAGGCCTTCAAATATTGTTATATGCTATCAGATATTCTTCAACTCATATTATGATGGTAGCGTGGAGATCGCTAGAGGGAAAACGAAGTCCTCGGAAATATTTGTTCCTTATGAAGGGAAATTTAGAGAAGAGATTGAGAGTTGGATTAAAAACAAAGATTTTAATGGCTTAAATGTTGGGATTGAAGTAAATCTTTGGATAGTAGATGAAGATAGTGGCAACATACTTCAAAGAATTTCGTACTGGTATCCAGTAAATGTTGAAGACATTCATAAAGGTGTTGTGAATATAATTCCTATAAACGTAATGATTTTCAAAAATCCTGCTGTGAACATTAAAAACGTTAGATCCATATCCCAAGACACTCCTATGCAGATAGGGTATTATAACATAGTTTGGGTGTTAAAGTATAGAATAACTCCAGAAGATATAGCAGAAGCATTATTATCTCAAGGATATTCAGATTGGGTAAAGTATGTCGATGGGAGGCCTTACATCAAGACACCATTATTCATTGTGGAAAATGATCTTCAATATTACTATCCGTGGTCTCTAGAAGGCGAGTCAGCCAAATTGCTCTCCTTCTATGAGATATCGAGTAGGGAAGAGACATTTATGGAGGCATCCATCGGCATTGGTACTAACATACTAGATAAGCTGTCTAAGGGAGAGTCATTGAGCTCTATAAATAGCGAGATTACACTATACAAGGGCGGTAAAACAATATCTAAGAACATAGCGTTTGCCGGCAGAACTATGGAAATATACCCTGGAGAGACCGCGTACTTTTACGTCTGGACAAGACCTTATTTTGAACACTATGAAGAGTGGGTTATTACGGAATTTGAGTATTATCCCACGGGAGATGAGAAATTCGAGACCTACATCAGTGATATATTAATGAAGGACGATATACATATTGATGGAAATTGGGAAAAGAAGGAGATTCCTCAAGAAATCTTTTATCAACTGCTAAAATCTTCAGAACTTGCATATTTCGGTGAGCTTCCTCCCGGGGATGTAATAAACATAAAAGACTTTGTATATACAACCTATGATACCAACATAGTGGAAAGCGTAGACTATGGAACTCTTGCTACCGCAATTATTGGCATGACTATCGTTACGCTAGCTTCTCTAGGAGTGTCTTTACCACTAGAGTTAGCAACGATAGCTAGTGCTTTAGTAGTCTCGGTCTCTTACAAGTTAAAGGGAGAAGTCACCATTACGGGCACTATAGAAAACTATGGAGACGGCTCTTTGTATGGTGGCATACCTGATCCTGGATGTTATAATGTTTCTGAGTACGTGTGGTACACATATACGACGCTTCAGTGGAGAAAAGACCCTCCTTGGCGGCCTCCCGGGCAGGATCCGTATTACTACAGCATTCCTATAGCCTACGTCGAAAGCAAGTGAGCTAACACTTTTTCATACTTTTTTAAAAACTTTGTATGAACACAGATAAAATAAAATTAGACAACAAACCCTCTTCAAAAGTAATCTCCTTTAACAAGGATATGATTTTTAATGATCTCCTTAGCTAACGGATCATTTAAATTTTTCATTCTTTCCCAATCTTCGGGAGAGACAATGAGGATTTTTGTCTTTCTCTCTAAGACCGACTCTAGTCTTCTTAAGATCTCTTCATTTATTTTGTATTTTGACGATATGATTAGGATTTTTACTTCGCTATTTTCAAAGATATTTCCTGACGCGAAGTCACCGTATACGGCTATAGTACCCTCTGATAACTTCTCAATTCCTCCAATAATCATTAGAGTGTAGTAGTACGCTCTAATGAGTTCCTTTACAAGTAGACTTTTATTGTTTAGTTTAAAAAGACGAAGATTGCCCTTTCTTCTTTCTAGTATAATTCCATCCTGAACAAGAATATCACAGTACTCTTTAACGGTCCTGGGGCCTAGACCAAGCTTCCGGGCAAGCTCTCTTAAATAATATTCTTGAGAAGGATTTTTCAGAAATTCCTCAATAATCATGCTTAATGGGTAGGAAAGTAGCTCCTCGAGGACTTTGCTCATAATTATGAGTTATTGTTTGTTTCTTTTATAAAACGATTGTTTCATACAATAACAATTATTTCCGTATACTTTTGACTATAACCTTGCGAACTATTTTGAATGGTTTCCCACTATCATCTTTTCAAGAAATTCTTTGAGATATAAATTAAATTCTTTGGGGTTATCAAGTTTAGAGATGTGCGATGCATTTTTGATAATCTTGAGATTACTAGTCTTTATATTCGCCTTAAGATCATTTGCAAGGTTAAGAGGTGTTGTTTTATCGTACTCACCGACTAATATCAAAGTTGGAACATTTATTTTTGGTAAAACATGTCTAAGGTCTGCTTTTAAGGTGACTTCGAGCGCTCTCTTGTAGTACTCTTTATTTACTGAGCGTATTGATGCCATAACGAGCTCTACATCTTCCTTTGATGCATTAATAAGAGCAGAGTTTACTATTGTCTCACTGAGTTTTGAAAGTCCTTCCGACTCAATTAGTTTTAGTCTTTCTGGAAGTATTTTTTTGACAACAGATTTAGGATAATATGCTGTAGTGTCTGCAAGGACTAGTGCAGAAACGAGTTCTGGGAATGAGTCATAGAATGCAAGAGCAATGAGACCACCTAAAGAAAGCCCGCAAATAACAGCTTTCTTTATATTTTCCCTTCTGGCTACCGCAAGGAGATCCTCTACATAATCATAAATTGATGTAAGAGACTCGGGAGTCTCTGAAAGCCCGAAACCCCTTAAGTCTAGCGCAATTACATCATAGAAGGAAGAAAAATAGCTTAATTGGTACTTCCATGTCTCGAGTCTCTCTCCTAGACCATGGATGAAAATTATGCTTTGTGCATCTTTTTTGCCCATTCTCACGTATCTTATTCTTAAACCATCAGAAGTAATAACATACTTATTGAAATATTTCATTCTGCTTGTCCTCCGACTTTAAAATGATTCTCGAATGTTATGATCGTTTTCCGGATATAAAATTCTCTGATGTTAACATGTTAACCAAGATGGTATTATAGCAAACCACAAAATATCCTCTAATAGACTATTTAAAACTGTTTCAAAGGTGGATAGTGTGAGGAACAAATATCCTATCGTTGTACCATTTTTTATCTTCCTTATAGTCCTTGTTGCAGGGTGTGTCAGCCAAGGACCAAGCCCAACACCTACTCCTACACCCACAGAGACGCCAACAGCAACACCAACAGAGAGTCCAACCGAGACTCCTACACCCACCCCAACGCCCGCTGGTGAAATAGTTGTTGGTGCTCTTATTCCTTATAATATACCTCTAGGCCAACAAATAGAATGGGCATTGCAAATGGCAATAGAAGAAATTAATGACAATGGAGGCCTTCTGGGATACACTTTGAAGCTTGTCACGTATGACACCGAAGCGGATGCTACCAAGGCTGTACAAGGCTATTCTTACTTGGTTGAACAGGGTGCAGCAGTTGTTTTTGGACCCTACGCATCTCACTGTGCATTAGCAATTATTGACCAAATACCGCTCTATCGTATTCCTGTGATTTCTTATGGTGCAGTTGACACAAGCATTGATGCAAAAGTTATGCAAGACTATGATAATTACAAGTATTGGTTCAGAGCATACGTTAATGCTACCTCTCAAGCTGCGGGTACTTGGGACTTTATGATGTATCTTATAAACAATGTCATTGAGTTTGATAAACAGTCAGACACCATTGCGTGGATATATGAAGATCTTCCTTGGGCCATACCTCATGCTCAATATGGTGAGTGGAGGGCACAAATTGAGGGCGTCACGGTAGATCCCTCAATTCCTGTACCATATAATATTCAGTCGTTTTCTAGCGTTTTCGAGCAAATAAGGGCATCAAATGCAAAGCTTGTAGTTTATCAGTTTGCTCTAGGAGAGTCTTATGCATTTGCTAGAGACTACGCTGCTGCAAGATTGCCAATATTAGCAGTGGGTGGTGGAGCATTTACAATGCTAGAAACGTTTTATAATGATACTGGAGGAGCTGCTCAAGGGATCATAAGCATAGCTTGGGGATTCCCAGCTCCTATTACTGAAAAAACCCTGGAGTTCTATAATGCTTATAAATCACGCTATGGTCTAGAGCCACTCTTTAGTGCATGGTATGCTTATGATGCTGTTCATGTATGGGCAGAGGCTGTAAAAACTGCGGAAACCTTTGATGCTGATGCTGTAGTAAGTGCGCTTGAGAACATTACCTATGTTGGTGCAGCGGGTGTTTACAAGTTTGATCCTCAAACACATAGTGCTTTGTACGGTGTTGATTACATATCTCCAATATTCTTCCAGTGGCAGAATGGCGAAAGAGTAGTATTATGGCCAATAAAGGCTGTAAGCGAAGGTACAAAAATACTATTACCTAAAATCCAAGATGAAGAACTTGTGTGGGAAGCCGTTGAATATCCACTAGCTCCACCTTGATTTTTCTTTTTCATTTTTATTTATTGGAGGTGTATATGTTGAAAATAATACTAGCACTACTATACGGAGTCCTAGTGGCTTCTGTATATGCAATATATGCTTCAGGATTCTCTCTGGCGTTTTCTATTACTCGTGTTCCAAACTTGGCTTATGGCGCTCTTTATACGTTTTCTGCGTATTTTGCATATTGGCTCCTGTCTTTGGGGATAAATGTCTTTCTCTCTTACGTTTTAGCAATAGTTGCTACATCACTTCTCTCACTACTAATTGGGAGGTTTATTATAAGACCTAGTCTCAAAAATCCTATAACAATTTTCATTTCGACACTTGCAATTGCATATATCATTGAGGAAGTCATTCGAATCAGATTTACGAAGTTTCCAAGAACATTAATTGGCGTTCCAGGCAGTATCACGATTTTTGGTTCTGGAGTGCCTCTACAATGGTTCGTTGTTTTAGGCTCTAGTACAGTTGTGGGCACTATATTGATTTTCCTTCTAAGGAAAACAAGACTTGGGTTATCCATAAGAGCTGTGGCAGAAAGTTGGAAGGACGCACAAATGTTTGGGGTAAACCCTTCAAGGACTTTCGACTTTACGATGATGCTTTCTGGTATCTTAGCCGGATTCACAGCCCTTGTCCTCTCTCCTCTTTGGAGTATAACCCCCTCTATGGGTTGGTTATACCTCTTTACGGCTTTTGCGATTGTTGTGTTAGGGGGGATAGGGAGTATAGAAGGATTATTCATATCTGCCATTATTTACGGAGTTTCGGAGCAGATTGTCACGTTTTACTTTAGCCCTTCCTTGGCGAATGTTGTTCCCTTAGTTATAGTGATATTAGTTCTTGTCTTTAAGCCTCATGGACTCTTCGGAAGAGGTGAATAATAGTGAAAACTCGAGAAATCTTCAAAAAACCAGAAATCGTATATCCTGTCATAACGTTTTCAATACTTCTCTTAATGGGAAGATTTTTGGGAAATTATTGGTTAAAAACCATTGCATATATTAATCTCGTTGCTATCATTGTAATTAGTTTGGATTTCTTCTCTGGAACTACTTTTTACCTTAATCTAGGAATTCTCTTTTCAGTCGGACTTTCAGCATATTTAATGGGATTTTTAGTTAAAACATATTCAATACCGTTAGTTTATGCCATTTTTATAGGAATAGTTGGAGGCACATTAATCTCTCTTCTTGTCTATCTGCTAGCACTTAAGGTTCGTGGTCATTATTTCGCTATAGGTTCTCTTATATTTCCTATTGTTTTGACATGTCTTATAACTACTCAGCCTTTATCCTATTATTTCGGAGGAGAAGGTGGACTCTTCATAAGGCCGCTTTTCTTTGAGTATCTGTTAAAAGTACCTCCGCAGTCGAGATTGTATGTTCAAAGTACCATTTACTATTATTTTTCACTTTTAGTACTTGCTGTAGTTTATTTCGTTTTTCTAAAGCTTTTAAATTCGGACTTAGGAAAACTCATGAGGAGTATTGGACAAAACGAGGATCTTGCTGAAAGTGTAGG
>CBEVQP010000054.1:0-8655 GCA_965552035.1 uncultured Thermoplasmata archaeon
AATATTGTGACTAGTAGCGCTTCTTTAAAGCCCGGGTTAAATCGTATCCTTCTACAAACAATTATTACCGCAATTAGTCCTATGTAGGCTCCTAGGGCGTTAAACTTAGCAAAGGAGATGTGGATATAATACTAACTGCAGCTGTAGATGGAATACCCTTTGCAGTAGTTTTTGCTGAGATTATGGACGCAAAATTGGTCTATGCAAAGAAAAAGAAAGAGGTTGGGGTTCAGAGGTTTTATGAAGTTACTTATCTTGCAAGTTCTAGCGGTATTTTAGAGTCTCTTTATGTTCCCCGGGATTCAATAAGACCGGGAGATAGCATTTTAATTATTGACGATTTTATTAGAACTGGAGAAACCCAAAGAGCCCTATATAAAATTGCTGTAGATCTTAAAGGTGATCCGAAAGGTATGGGAAGCATTGTGGGTATAAAATCAGGCGTTATGCAGTTAGAAAAGGAGTTAAAAATACCCGTTCGCTCGGTAATATATTTTTAGGGGGATATGGAATGGCAGTAATGATCAGGGGCATTTATGCGACTGCTCTCACAAAAATACTTATTGATAATGATATACCAGTAAGTCAACCCTCAAAAAAGATTCAGGAAAGATTTGGAGATATTTTTTCGATGGAGAGTCCTAAAGCACAGATATCACATACTCGGAACGGGATAATGATTGCTGGTGAAAAAGAAATAATAGACAGCGTTGTTGAAGTTCTTAAAAAATATCTCCCTGCTTCTGCTTTTATCAAAACATGGTTAACAAGACCCGTCTATAAGGGAGTTATAGTTGGAAAAGATGGTCCTTTCTATAAAGTAGAGGTTGAAGGAAAAACGTACAACATGGCAAGTAAGCGAGAATATTCTGAAGGGGACGTAATCCTAGGAACAATTGTAGGTTCGGGAGATGTTCAGTTATTTTCTGATGATGTTTATATTCAAGGCAAATACGTGACAGTGTATCTGCGCAAGGGCGGAATAAAACTAAGCAAGGGTATAAGGTACCAAAGAGAAGACCTAGAAAAATTACTTTCTTTAATGGACAGGAGTAATCTTGAAATTTTTGTTAAAAATTCTGCAGAAAATGCTGAGATTTCAGAGGTGCTTGAAGACGTTCAAGAATGTGTGAATAAAGCCATAAGAATTTTGAGCTCCGCAGAAAAAACTGAGACCGGCCTTGTAAATGAGGGAGAATATTACTATCAAGTCATTTTTTCACTTCCAGACCTTTTAAGACTAGATGAAATTAGAAATACCGTAGTAAAAACGCTGAAGTATCATCATCTTCTAAAAAATATGGGTAAAGAGGCATCATATGTTGTAGATGTCCTAGAATATGGTAATTCTCCAAATAATGTTGGTGAATATGTTTATAAAGGTATTCTTAAGGTTAATTGGGAAAAAAGTGGTGGACCAAGCCTTTTGGTTCATAGAAAATTGACCGGTGAAGTTTATACCATGAGAGGTTTTCCTAGAAAGACTGAAGATGACATCATTATTATTGAACGATTCATTAAAAGCCAAGGAATGTATGACGGTCTTAACGTTCCCAAAGAACCTGGAGACTACGTACTTACACACGTGTATTTGAACAAATGGTGGCTTAGACATGAGTACTATTCATCAGACGGAAAACTTAAGGGAGTGTATTACAACATAAACACTCCGCCAGAGGTATTCCCCCATATGATAAGATACATAGACCTAGAGGTAGACGTGGTCTTATGGCCTGACGGCGAATATAAAGTTATTGATATGGAAGAATTAGAAAGCGCCCACAATATGGGAATCATTACTGAATTTGTAATTGAAAACGTCAAAAAAGCAATTAAAGAGATTGAAGAAGATATTAAAGAACTAAAAGGAGACCTCTTATCTCAAAACACAACAATGGAAAAAGGAGAGATAAATACAGAGAGCCTAAAGGAATCTAAAAGAAAATACTAATAAATAAGGTGTTATCAACCAACTCTTGGTTCATTCTTCCTTATTTTCCATATCAAAAGATAGGGAGCTGCCGAGGCTATCACTACGAGACTTCCTATCAGAATTGCTTCATTCCTTCCAAACATATCAGATAATTTTCCGCCTATTGCTGAGATTATTATAGCAATTTCCATTACTGCAGTTATAGCTCCAACTATCTTACCACGAGCGACTTTAGGTACGAGCTCTTCGCCACTTTTCTTTGATCCTATATCATAAGCGGGCCATATTGGTATTGCCCATAAAATCAAAGCGATATATCCAGAAGAAAGTGCTAAGAGTGGTAAGAATACAGAGTACATGGCAATGGCTAGCCCATATGTTATTAATCCTCCAAAACGCTCTGAAACTTTTGCATAAAATGGTGCTGCAAAGGCTCCTACTATTCCCGGAAGCATTATTACAAATATTCCGTAGTAAAGCTTCGATCCACCTAGGATTTCCATATACGTTTTTATCGAGAATAGTCCATAAACCCACTCTATCCCGAATTGGAGCATCATTATAGATACCAATAATGCTAAAACTGAATACCTAAACTTATACCGATACGAGCGCCTAATAACCTGTTTTTTAGACTTGTACATTATCAGAGCTATTGTATTGAAGATAATATGGCTACTCATAGCTATAATATGGGCAATAAGTAATCCCTGTCTAAAAAAATCTCCTACAAAACCTGCTAAAAGACCCCCTATCCCCCACCCTAAGGACATTCCTAAACTTGCGGATCCAAAGGCTTTAGATGGGTTCGATTCCAAGCTTGCTTCTGCAACAAATGATGAGTAGACCATTGCATAAAACATCGAGTATAAAAGTATGAGAACATAATACGCGTAAATTGTCTCATGTGAATGCCAAAAAGTAACTAGAATTCCAATAAGAAGAATTGGAATTGATCCGAGATATCCTAGCGTTATAAAATGCTTCCTTCCAAGAATATCTGAAAGCGTACCCCACAGGAATGCTGTAATCATACCGATTCCATACGTTGTGTGAACCAATAGTGTCTCAAAATCCGTTCCACCCAAGTCTTTCACTATGGGGATCATAAAAGTAGATATAACAGCATAAGACATGGACTCAAAGAAAAACGCTATGGCATACAGTCTCAGTCTCTCTGCTACTCTAATGTATCTTTTGGGAAACATTACTGTACCCCCATTATTCAGTTAGCTCCCATAGCTCTTTTCTACGAGCTTCGAGGAATCGTTCTTGATATCCCATAAACGATGCCGCAGACATTATGTTTTCAAATCCTGTTATGTATTCATGGAATTTTATGTCCCGCCCCATATGATGATCTGCTACAAGTTTTTTAACATTCTGAGCAATAATTTTTAGATTTTTAAGCCCTTCCTCTATATTTTTCATAGATATTTTATATCCCCCTAAATATGTTGCAGGTCCATCTAGAAAGACAATACTTGGCTTACGATCTAGTATCCAACTAAGTGCCCCCTCAAATATAGGGCCTTGAACATCTGAGGTAAACAAAAAGTTTTCACCTGATTCTTTGTCTATTATATACACCATCAACACATATCCCAAACGTGTGCCTCTAGGACCATGAGGCATAGGAGGTGACAATTCTATTTCGATATTTTCCTCGAGTTTAAAAACACCTTCATTTGTTTTTATAGGATTTACTCCAAGCTCTTCCAAATTTTTTAAAAAGATTTTTGCACGTCCAAATTGGCTTCTATTAATGTTCTTTTCGGGATGCTTTATTATCAAAGTCTTTCCCTTATAATATTCGGCCTCTGGAGTGTAATGATCATAATGATAGTGCGTGATTATAATGTGTGTAGCATCATCTGCCTCTTTTTCAATGAGTTCATGCGCCTTTTCTAATTCTTCTACTTCAATTGGAGCAGGCTCTAGACCATACCTATATGGACCAAGAGCTGCTCCAGGGTCGATTAATATTTTATGTCCCTTAACTTCCACCACAGTGGCCATTGATCTTACACCAAAACTGTCTGAATTGAGGATTCTAATATGCATCAACAACCTCCCCCAATTTCGTGGGCAACTTCATATCTTACAATTACCTCTGCAGCTACTACCCAGGCATTTAGAGGCTCATCATAGAGAGATACTAAATAATCAGAGAGTTTCTCTATTGGCGTAATGAAATCTCCTTTTGGAAAACCTCCTATGAGTACTGCTATATGTTTTTCTTTGTGTTCACGGAAAAACTTAATGAGGTTTATTTTTTCGCCTTTTTCATGCATTGTTATTACTATATCAGGACTTAATTCCTCTAAAAGCTCTTTAACAGACATATCTTCATACATCTCTATTAATGGTTCCTCATCATTGGGTAAAAATTTTTTCTGAAACAGTGTCTCCATTAAGCCTACAAATCTCATATAATGCTTTATTATCCGTGTCTCTGGCTTTATATAAATGATTTCATTATTTCTCGTATGGACGTACACTCTCAAAAGATCATGTTTATTTAGTAAAGAATCCTGAACAACATTAAGGAATATGTGAACTATATCTGGTCTTCCTCTTCTCCAACCATCTGGTAACTTTTTTAAAGCTCCATGGTGGTAACTATCATCCAATAATATTGTCTCAGGAGTTTTTCCTCTCATTTTGGCACTCTTCCCAATAATAGGATCTCCCCACAATTTCTTTGGAACCAATTCGAGCTCTGAATCAACAAGAATTATCGTGAGCATGCTACTAAGTTATGGTTGATGGGCTATTATAATTTTCTAACATCCAGTAACACTGAAGAAAACAGGACGCACCACTTCCCATGCCAGAAAACTAGGCTTTAACATACAAAAGCCGGCTTCCTCCAACCCTATAATGATAATACTCCTTTGAAGATGTATTTTAAGTTAGAATAAAGTGTCGCCCGCAAGGGGGATCGGTCTTTCATCGGCACCCTCACTGCCCTAAGACCGACACTTTCATGCGGGCAATTATATTGAATTGAAAAAGAGTTTAATAGGGTTTAGAGTACATTAAGCCATAGACAAGAATAATCCTTTCTTTTCGCTTGTTTCAACCATTATGCATCGATCAAAGCTGTATTCCACATTATTCTCTTCTAAAAATTTTCTAATTTCCTCACTTTCTGCACCTGGTTGAAACCACAATCTCCTAAATCCAACTTCTATTGCCTCTTTTGCAACTTGTAGACCTATTTTTGGTGGAAGAACAAAAACTATAACATCTATTTCTTTTGGTAGCTCTTTTACACTTTTATAGCACTTAATACCGTCTATTTCTTTATATTTTGGGTTTATGGGATATACTTCAAACCCTTTTGAGACCAGATCTTTTAGTATGATGTTACCATACTTCTTCGGATTCTTTGAGGCGCCTACAATAGCTATCTTTCTAAACTCTTTTGGATTCACATTATCACCTCAAATTTTGCTGAATGTTTAGAGATCTTTGATTACTTTATATCTACAATGTTTCCATCATTATTAATTCTACATCACACTTACGTATCATACGATACACAAATATGTTAAGTAAAACATGAATGGATATATACTTAGCTAATCTTATAGTCCAAAAAACACTTATAAACAAGTTTAAGTGGGTTTCAAAATAATATTAATCGACAAGGGAGGTGTAACGTTAATGTTTTCATTTAAACTTATCCAAAAAGGTTTAGAGGAGGAAAAAGAGTACGATCTTATAATCATAGGTGCCGGGCCTGCAGGACTAGCAGCAGGAGTATACGGAGGAAGATCTGGGCTTAAAGTTGCTATACTTGATGTCGGTCTTGCTGGAGGCCAAATGCTTACTGCTGATATAATAGAAAACTGGCCTGGTGAAAAACGAGTAAAGGCACCAGATCTTGCGAAGAAGTTTAAAGACCATGCAGCACAATACGCTGACTTATATGAGCTCACACAAGTAATTGACGTTAAAAAAGAGGGTAGCAAATTTATTATAGAAACCTCTTCTGGAAAATTCAAAAGCAAAGCCATAATTCTTGCTACAGGATCAAAAAGAAGGAAGCTAAATGTTCCTGGTGAAGACAAGTTCTCTGGAAAAGGTGTCTCTTATTGTGCTGTTTGTGACGGCCCATTCTTTAAAGGAAAGAGAGTAGCTGTTATCGGTGGTGGAAATACTGCCGTTTCTGATGCGATATATCTAAAGAGTATAGGTGTTGACGTAATCCTTGTGCATAGAAGAAGGGAATTTCGAGCTGATAAAGTTCTTGTAGAAAGAGCACTAAGTATGGGAATCCGAACAAAAGTTCCATATGTTGTTGAAGAAATTTTGGGAGAAGACAAAGTGGAGGGAATAAAAATAAGAAATCGAGATACCAACGATATTGAATACTTGAAAGTAGACGGTGTTTTTGTAGCAATTGGGATGGTACCAAATACTCAACTTGCAATGAAATTGGGGGTAGAAACTGATCAATATGGATTTATAATCGTCGACAGAAGCATGAGAACTAACGTGCCTTTTGTTTATGCTGCGGGTGATGTAACAGGCGGAGTGCTTCAAGTTGTTGTCGCAGCTGCAGAAGGCGCTATTGCAGCTTTATCAGCTCATGAAGATCTCTCCCGAAATTTGTAATAGTTCTTATTTTGGTTCTTTTTATTTAATATACAATAAACGCTTGATTTTGATAAAGTAATAGGGAGTAAATTACTAAAAAGCTCTTGTTCGTATATTATTATGCAATGTTATCTGACAAAAATAAGCTTCTAAAAAAATTTGAGGAAGAGCTCATTATCTCAGGCATGAGTCCGCACACTTTGAAAATGTATAGATTTTTTGTTAATAAATACTTGGAGTGGGCACACAATGAGGTTTCTAGTGAAACCGCGAAGAGGTTTCTAAGACATTTATTGTTGGATTTAGGATACACAAACTCCTCAGTATACTTAGCCTCAAAAGCTTTAAAGAAGTTCTTTAAGTCTATTGGTCTAGAAAACGAAGCTAGTAAGATTAGCTCTCCTAAAAGGCCAAAATCATTACCAAAATATTTAAACGAGAGAGAGATCGGTCTTATGTTAAAAAAAGCAAAAGAGAGGAGCCTTAAGGACTATCTTGTTCTTGCTTTGTTAGCATATACGGGAATGAGAGTAAGTGAGTTATGTAATCTAAAAGTAGAGGACGTTGATACCATTCGAAGGGTTATACACATTCGTGGTGGAAAAGGTCAGAAAGATAGAATTGTTATAATTCCCAAACATCTTGCAGAAGAGCTAGAAAGATATTTCGTAGACAATAACCTCATTTCTGGACCCCTGTTTGTTGGAAAAAACTCAAGAGGAATTTCGCAGAGAACCGTTCAAAGAATCGTCAAAAAATATGCGAAAGAGGCGGGAATATCTAAAGAAGTCACACCTCATACATTAAGACATTCATTCGCTACAAATATGCTTAGAAGAGGTGCTGATATTAGATATATTCAAAAATTGCTTGGACACTCTTCATTATCCACAACAGAAATCTATACATATGTGAGTGAGAGTGACTTAGTAAATATTTACGACAAATCTGCTCCAAAATATGAAAGACTCTAAAATTCTACCTTAGGTTCTATTATGCCTCTTTTCTTTAGTTCTTCATAAGCCTTTCTGAGAATTGCTCTTACTACTTTTCTTCTTTTTAAACTCCCTAGTTTCATAGCAACATATCTAATGCTTCCAGTTTCATAAACAGCTCTTATAATCTTCAAATCCTCCTGGTTAAACGTATCTTTCAAATGTTTAAGAGCTAATTCAGCTATATAAACGGGATCGTGTCCTCCATATGCCATTTCAGATGACATAATTTCTTTTTGGGGTTTCTCAACAATCTTAAATTCAATGATTGTAAATTCATCATTGGAACCTATAGAGCCATAATGATCTTTTAAAGCTTTTATTAATTCTTCTTTATTTTTAAATCCGTCCATTCTTGCATCTTCATCAGTTATGTCCTTTAGCTTTACGTGTCTGACGTTAGTGACTATGGCCTTTCCTAACACCTTTCCTCCAGCATGTACATAAACTATGTCTCCTGGAGAGTATTTTTTGGTCTTTTTTCTGATCGTAGCTCTTTTCTCTCCTGAAAGTATTTTTTTAGTGTAATTACCCAAGAACTCTATGTGTTTAGGCATTATTTGTCATCTCCCTATGTTTTTGTTCCTATAGACTTTGATTGTACACATAGTTTTTCAATACCTCTCGTAAATAGCAATATACAAAGCTTAAGAAAGAGTGTTGTTATTTATAATGTTTCATGTTCTCAATAATTAGGCTAGAAACCTCTAACTCAAAAATTTAATATTTGTGCTCATATAATTAGTGTGCCTTGGCTAATATTCAGTTGTTAAGAGAGGTGAGTATTATCCCAAAAAAGTTGACACTAAACGAGAAATACTGCAAGGGATGTTACCTTTGTGTAAACATATGTCCAAAGAGCGTTTTTGAAATCTCAGAAACCCCGAGTATTACTGGAATATTTACCCCAGTAATAGCAAGAAGGGAAGAATGCATTGATTATCAAAATGCTCTCCAAAATAAGAAGTTTCTGTGTAGTTTGTGTGTAATCATTTGTCCTGATCAAGCACTTTGGTGGGAGGAGATTATATGAGATTTCTTCAACCCGGAGTATATTTCTTAGAGGGTGATGAAGCTGCAGGGTTAGGGGCAATACTCGCTGGTTGTAGGTTTTATGCT
>CBEVQP010000055.1:0-8646 GCA_965552035.1 uncultured Thermoplasmata archaeon
TGTAAACGAACCCTTTAATGGTGGGCCCGGGGGGATTCGAACCCCCGACCTCCCGGTTATCAGCCGGACGCTCTAACCAGGCTGAGCTACGGGCCCATTCAATAGTTAAGGGGACATAATTTATAAGAATTGTCGTTTAAAATAACTCAAAAGTTAAGCCTTCTTGGGCAAGTTTTTGCTAAAAAAGCAACATACTATTAAAAATTGTTTAAGACACACATCAAAATTTTTATGGCGCCCCGGCCGGGATTTGAACCCGGGTCGTGGGCTCGACAGGCCCACATGATAGCCGCTACACCACCGGGGCAAAGGGGTATTACTCTAACTTTAATATCCTCCCCGCCCTGAAGGGCGAGGCCTTCAGGTTTTTGTAAATAGGAGTAGTTTATAACTCTTATGCTAGAGTTTGATGTTTCTATTTGGTTGCTATAATAAAAGTTACCGTAGTAAACACCCTTGTTTTGAGTTAATACAACCCAGGGCTAGAGCCATTATAGTAGAATTTTTTCTAAAAATATCTTCTAAAGATCCACTAATGCTTTCTTGAAATAATAATTAATGCAGCAATCATCGTAACAGATAGAGTTAGTCCTGCAATAGCACCGTATTTCATCATAATTTTTTCAAGAGTCTCAAATATTATTGTTATTGTATGCCCGCTCATGTGTGGTAAATGGATAAGAACTATCGGAACATTATCACTCAATACAATCATATATGAGCCAGGAATTTCTAAAAGTGAGGCAAAATCTCTAACTCTTACCATAGGGGTAACATCATCAAGGATAATTCCTTTAACCTTTTTCTTTGCGAACTCTGATAGTTCCAATGCAATTATTACGTTTCTAAGATGGGTATCAGAAAATACGCCGATACGTAATCTATCATTGTCTTCTTTAATAACGGTGCTTCTAATAGGGGTTGTTATTGTAAGATTTTCAACAGAGAGCATGTTGTTGATTCTCCTTATGATAATATATGAAGAAAGCTTTTCTATTGATTTTTCAGCTATTGCCTCAGGAAGTCTAGCAAAAGGAAACGATACACCACCCTTTCTTACAATAGATATCATAAGAGGTCCGTGAGGCTCAATAATGTTATCTTCTCTCTTGTAGTCCTTTATAATAGCCATTATGTTGTAGTTCCCTATTTCCCCAGATATTATTCGACCCTTTATTTTATTCAAACTTTCAAAGTAAATCTTTACGCGAAGATCAACTATATTGCCCGTAATTCTTATGGGCTCTAGAGCATATATGTTTAAAAGATCTGACGGAAAAGATCCTCTTATAGAAATGAATTTTGAGTTTCTATCAAAAAGAACGCCTTTAATATTATAAATCTCCACGAATTTTGTGTTATTAACAAATACGGTAGCCACATTTTCGCCAACAACGAGTTTAAAGTCTCTGTATTGATACTCTCCCTCTCTTAATTTGTTCCAATGTGAATACTTTCTTTCAGGAATCTTAGGATTTGGGATATTGATTGGAGGCCCGGAGCCAGGGACAGCAGTGATGATTGGTGCCAATACAACACTTCCAAGAATTATGACACTTAGTAGCATGATCGTATGGAGAGATCTCATACCTATCACTTTGGATATTCTCCATATTAAATATAAATGGGTTAAGGTACAATCATCGAGAAAATAATTGCTATGGAAAGCCAGGAACAGCCCTCACATTATTTATATGAATTTATAAAACTTTAATATGACGCGAAGGGCACATAATCTAACAATTACGGTCCATCCTACAATAAAACGTAGTTGCTATTTAGAATGTGGACATAGAAGGAGGATCGAGGAATGGTTCCCATAGTAAAATTATTTGAGATAATTATGGTATCAATAATAGTTTTAGGCGTTATGACAGCAATTTTAGGATACTTTCTTGACAGAAAAATTTTTGGAAAGGTGAGCACAACATATACGCTTTTGGGAATTATAATGACCATTTTTGGGATTTTATCTTTAACAGTAATTAGAAATGGGCTTTTTGGCATGGCACTTCTTTTCGACTTTTTATTTTTATTAGTGTTGATAATCATCATCTACTTTAAAATGATGAAGGGGTGAGCAAATGTTATCGCTGGCAGCCATGTATTTCTTGGTAGTTTCGGCCTTAGTTCTGGGAGGATTTATGGAAATATTATCTATTATTACATATTTAAAGACAAAAAACACGCTTTTTGCTATAATTTCGGTCATATTTCTTGTTATCATTTTAAAGTCTATTTTATTCCTTAAGTACTCATTCCTAAGCCTAGTTTATCAAATATTCCTTACGTTTTTAGTGTGCATTCTTATAGTGATTGCTTATGCAGCGAGAACGGCGTACATCGGAAGATAGTGTAAGAGAAAGGATAAAAGAATTTATTTGGAAAAATCCCGGAACACATCTGAGAGATATAGTTAAGAAATTAGACATAGCAATGGGTCAGGCACAATATCATTTAGAAGTGTTGGAGAACATGGGAGAAGTCGTTTCCTATAGGATAGGCAGGTATAAGAGGTATTATCCGCCAATATTCTCTATCGAGGATGCTAGGGTTATAGGTTTTATCCATGTACCATCAGCTCGAAAAATACTCGAAACTTTGATTAAAAAAGGTGAAGGAAAACTAAGCGATATTGCAGAATGGACAAATATGAAACCCCAAACTGTAGCCTTTCATTTAAAAATACTAGAGGAGTATGGAATTGTTGAAAAAGATGCAAACAAGGTGTATAAGATTAAAAAGGAAAGAATGAAGAAAGTTATTGAAATAGCAACTAAAGGAACTATAGAAAACCTTGTTTCTAGATTTATGAAAGCATTTTATTCATAATTCTTGCAAGATATTGTTAAAGATGCTAGATTCCTAGTTTTTCTGCTGCCATTTTAGCTAAGGCACCCGCAAGATGAGTTCTCTCACCTTCTTCTACACTTCCTTTTTTAATAGCTTCCAGACGCTCTTTGGCAACATTTACATCAGCCTCTAAGATGGCATCTACTGTACTCTCTTCAATACCAAGAGTCTCCGCTATTTTGTGTCTAGGATATCCTAGTTTGCTTAGGGCAACTACTATAGAAGCCCTGGCCAAGCTGGTAATCCACGTAAGGTTTCGGTATTCTACGAGATTTCTTAGCCCACCTAACATTTCAAGAACCTCATAGAATATTGCTCTAGAAAGGTCTTCTGGATCTTTAACTAAACCTTTGAGTTTTTTGTATGCAAATTTTGCTATTCCACCTGCAATGTGGTATCTTTTTTCTTCATCGACCTCTCCGGTTATTTTTGCAAGAACTGCTAACTCATCTGCTCTCAATATATTTCTTATAGTGTTTTCGGAAAGACCAAGCTCTTTTGCAATGTCGTCTTTACTAAATCCATGCTCGCTTAGCACGATAACATAGGCTGCGCTTATTAGGGATGGAAGCCAAGTGAGATTTCTATATCTCGCTAGACCTCTAATCCCACCTAAAATCCTTACAGATTCCTCAAATACCTGAAGCACCTCTCTTTCGATATCTTCTCGAGAGACTTCTCCTGGCTCGATAATCTTAACCATTATTATCACCCCCTTCATGAAGTACTCATTTGCGCAAGCTCTGATAGAGTTGGACCGACTTTTACAAATCCTTCGGGAGTAATCTCCATTATGTGCCATTGTGTATCGTGACCACACAGCCTACACCCATCTACGCGAAGAAGTCTTACAACATCCCCTATGGGCTTTTTGTACCTCTCAGATTCGTATTTGCTATCTATTGTGCGCTTTGTTACAACGATTGTACAATCTACAATATGGGCCACAGCGTAACCACCAGCCGCCTCCGCAGAAGCCTCATCATGCGCAGACCTCTTTTGAGACACAAATATCGATGTTACAAGTAAGCTTTTTGCAAGGTCATAAAGCTCTCTAACAATCATGCGTGCCCTCATTTCCTCATGTTCATAGAGTCCTGTAATAGAATCTATGACTAGGTTTTTGGCATCAAATTGGTCTTTTGCTCTAGAAATGGTTTCTTTAAGACTTTCTAGATTTCTTCTTAACCTCCACTTGGTTGCTGCATCAATAATTACGATATTATCACTTATTTCTTCCCAGTCAAGACCTCTTAATTCTGCCTTGTTTTTCATTGTTGCTACTAGGAACGATGGAGGGGTCTCTACAGTTACGAATATTACAGGGTACCCTAATGATGCTTGAGTAATGGCGAATTGTTCTGCTATAAGACTTTTACCAGTGTCTGGAATGCCTGTTAGATTTACTACAGCACGATAGGGAATACCATTAAGTACTTCCTTCTTGGGCTTACCATCTTCTATTTTGTAAATCCAAAATAGTGAGTCTAATCCTTCGACACCAGTACGCACTCCAAATATTTTATATCCTTTATCTTCGAACTCTTTAGCTGTACCAAAGAATTTATCAGGTGCGCTCATATCACCACCCCCACGAGTCCTCTATTAAATAATATTTTTCTACGAGAATATATAAAGTATAGGTTAGAAGTCTATAGAAATCTAGTTAAATTGAAAAATAATCAAAAAAGTAGCTTATTTTGTCAGTATGTCTTTAAAAAACCTATAATATGAAAAATAACGAGTTAAATAAAAGCCATATTGTGAAAATTTTTAGCTAGTTAGACATTACATAAAGCAAAAAACTTTGAGAACTTATGATAGGAATAACTCAAAAATAAAAATATAAAAGGGGAAATTAACGCTTTTTCCTCATTGTCTTAATTGAGACAACTGCTATTATTAGGATAATAGCTACGGCTATTCCGATTATTATTCCAGTATTGTATCCAAGTGCCTCGCCTCCTGGGGTTTCAGTAGGTGTTGGTTGTGAAACTG
Organism: uncultured Thermoplasmata archaeon; assembly: GCA_965552035.1. Taxonomy (GTDB): domain Archaea; phylum Thermoplasmatota; class B47-G6; order B47-G6; family B47-G6; genus B47-G6. The sequence continues at coordinate 4,852 of CBEVQP010000055.1, forward strand.
ATTCTCCCACACCGTAGACTTTCACTTTCTCACCAGTTTCTGTGTTGTAACTCTTCAAAAGCTCCTCCTGAGTCATGTTTGGTGGTACTAGCATATCCATTATGCGAGGAGCCACACCAGCGACAAGGGCATTTGGATCAGCACCTCCGCACTTCCACTGCTCAGCCTCTACAGCTACAGGACGCCAATAATCTATTCCGTAGCCGTCTTGACTGCCGACTATTACAACGTATTCCCAATCGCTGGAGGATGATCCAATGTTAATTGTTGTGCCATTGCCAAGATCAATGATTTTGGGCATTATTACGTGTACAGTATCCTCGTTATCGTCTGCGAATATTGTAAGAACCTTTTGTACTTTGGTTTCATCAGGGAGCCAAATCTCGTTTCCATAGTCCCAACCAGCGATGCGAAGGGCAAACTCCCAAGCGTCAACGTTTGCTATCTCTACGTTGCTTCCTACAGAGGCCCATGTGGCACCCTCGCCCTCTATAGTGTCAACATATACCTCGATGATTTGCAATGAGAAGCCATTAGGCCCATTCCATGGGTTATCCCCAAGCTCTTTGAACTTAAATACAAACTCTATGGAATCTCCCTGATCATAGACCTCAAAGCGTAGGAGATCATAAGCTCCAGGGACAAAAACGTTGTCTGTTGGATACGTATACGTTCCTGGGCCATAGTCATCACCTTCTGGATCGTCATAAGCGAAAACAGGTTCAGCAGCGGATTCTGCTCTAGTGTACGTCTTAGCAGGATATTCTGGAACCATAGAAATTATATCTTCATATTTTATTGTAACTCTAACGTAAACTTCGGTTTTTCCTGAAATTCCGATTAAATTATATGGAATCTTAGCCTCAAATCCATAGTTGGTCTTGGAAAGTGTTATGGACCCAATCTCCAACCATGATTCAGTATACTCCTCATAATTAGAGAGAGGAATACTAGTTGAGGCCTCGTAGATTTTGTCATCAACTATTGAGTAGTGAACAGCGAACCCAGAAGAAATTCCTATGAAGTTCAGTAAGTTCGTTTTTTCCGGATTTTTCTCCGAGATATCAATTATTACTGTATAGTTTGATACCTCTTGAGAGAATTTTACAGATACGTATACATTTTCTATATCAGTTCCTAGATACATAGTGTCTATTGGATCCTCTCCGAGATATGCCGTAGCATTTGACCACTCCACATCTTCAATATTTCCATCTATGGTTGGAGTAATAGGTCCTTGGTTACTCCTGAGAGGTTGTGCGAACCCATATGGAGACCCATCGGGGAAGAACTCTGTGAGGGTATAAGTTGCAGGAGAAAGTCCAAGGGACTCATAGATTGATCGTAGGTACGTCTTGAATAGAGCATCAAATCCTTTATCGTTTCCAGAGTCTTGATCTGAACCATACCACCAGAACCAATCAGAACCCTCTGCCCTCAGTAAGGATTCTAATGCGATCTTAGCAGCATCATCCCACTCCGAAGGATTAGACCATGACCAGCCATGAGACTCGACATATTGAACCAGAATCTGTCTTGTCCACTTAAGATACATCCAAGCAACGTTTTCTTGTTTCTCTCCTATCCATACGCCTAGATCTCCACCGGCCCATGACCCTTCTGGGAACTTCTGAAGAACGTACTTCATTGGAAGATCGGAATAGTCAGTTATCGTACTAATATCTCTGTCTTTAAGATCTAAGACAGGAACCTCAGCTACTGGGAATGGCTCAGCTTTTTCTAGTCCACCATAATTTTCGAGGTACTCTCTAATAGTAACTGTTTTGATAAGGCCTTGGGATTGAAGTTCAGAAAGTCTTTGGTATAGTTTTGTTAGGAACTCAGTAGCATCATTGGGATAGTGCTCCCAAGCATTTTCGCCATCGAGGGCTATTACTAAAATTCTTCCGCCACCAACTTGATCCTTTACGGAGAGAATTGTGTTGATGAAATCTTCTACAGCATTTTCTGGGTCCCAACCAGAGTATTGGAATCCAACTTTATCGGAAAGGACCCAATCTCTAAAGAAGACGTAGATTTTCTTACTGTCGTCCAGCTCAACATAGTACGGCTTGGTAATCTTCTCATAGTTTACTGAAGATCCTTGGACAAAACTAGAATCGGCATATGCAGCCACTCTAGGATCAGTAACAGTCCACGTAATTCCGTATTCTGCAAAGATTTCTAAAACCTTTTCATTCAGTGCCTCCTCGGGAGGCCACATTCCGTAAGGAGTTGTGCCAAATAGTTCTTCGTAGATTTCTATCCCTTTTTCGACATGAAGTCTTAAATCGTCCTCCCAGCCAAAATCAACGATTAGAGGACTTAGGGGATGTGTGTATGGCGTAGTAATAACCTCTATGATGCCCTCTTCTTGAAGCTCTCTGTGAATTTCTATAGTTCTATTAACTTGATCTAGGTGGGCGTTAAGTATTTTCCTAAGATCTTCTCTTGTAAATGGAACATAATCTGGGTCTGTGCTTTTATGTTTTCCTTTATCCCATATCTGCCATAAATCCGGATAGATTTTTTCTACAACAAGAGGATTCATCCAGTAAAGGTTGAACATTGCTGCGAGATCAATATAGTCTTGCTCCGTAAAGTAGTTTGTGATATTCTCTATTTTAGCTTCTCCAGGGAGGGATCCATATAGATTAAAGGCCTGATCTCTTTTATTTTTGAGCTCCAAAAAACGATCGTACTTGTACACTATGTTATTCCAATTTATGTCAAAGAAACCTCCTGGAACTTGTAGTATCTTCCATTTTTCATCCATAGTAAGCTCTTGATTGTTTGCTATCTTCAATGAAATTATGTACCTCTGGTCAAGGGCTTTGCCGTTCATAAGGTCTTGAAGCTGGATTAGGAGAGAACCTGTTAAGTCAATGGTGGTATGTACTTCAGGGTAGAGTTCTGAGAGCCATGCCATTTTAAAGTAATCCTTTGCTGCATGAAGCCTAACCCAAGGCATAAACGAATTACCCTCTAAGTCTTCATAGAAAGGCTGATGTTGGTGCCATATAATAGCAACGTAAAGGGGTTCCGAGTCTTCTGCGTAGGCTATTGCTGTGGCTGTAGAGAGGATGAAGATGGTTGCTAGGAGAAACATAATATGGGGACGCATGTTAACCATTAGTCTTACACCTCTAGTAACCTTACCCTTTACATTTAGAAAAATAGTACTTTAAAATAACGCTAATTTTAACATTATTGAAATACGAGGATATACGATGAGGTGTGTTAGATAACGCTCTAAAAACCTATCAAACCCACGAATCATCTTTATAAATCCTTAAAAAGAATTATCTAATTAATTGCAAAAACAAACATTAACCAAAATCTAACACATTTCATAGTTGGTGATTTTATGCATAAAAAATTGAATAAAAAGAATTCAGAGATTATAATTATGCTGCTTATCTATTTTATTGCATTATGTATTATTCTCTATCCATACACGAAATACTATATTTGGGGATCAGATACCGGAGAATATTATTGGATCCTTAATTATTTTTCAGAAAATCATAAAATGCCGCTAAACTATTATGGCTGGGCCCTAGTTTATCACTTCATGTATACGTTCTTTGCGACATTATCTCCCCTAGTTCAAATTGGTTTTGACCCTCTCTTTGTTTTAAAGTATTTAGAACCAATCTTAGTAGCGATGTCGTCAGTAGTAATGTATGTGCTCATAAGGAGAATTGGTGGATCACCTCTATCATCCTTTTTAGGATCACTAGCTTATTCTTTAGCGGTTCCAAGAGTGTTTCCAGTATCTCATCCTATGCCAGG
>CBEVQP010000056.1:0-8577 GCA_965552035.1 uncultured Thermoplasmata archaeon
AATTCTTAAACTTATACACACAAAACCTTTGTCTGAATGCTAGGCGTTTAAGCTATACGAGTTTCCACTTAACTAGTGAGTTTTCTACTTTCACCTTTACCTCATGTTCTTTAAGGAAACTCTCAATGATAGACGTGATCGTCGGTATTGCGAGTATTATGGAAGTGTATGAGGTATCTGCATTTAAATCTCTTAGGACGTTATAAGAAAGCTCCTCTAAGCTCAAGAACTTCGCGCTTATGTGTGATATTACAAGATCTTTCACGGTTTTTATCGTGTTTATGTTGAGTTCTATGATCTCTAGTACCCTCTTTTTGTTTAGTATGGGGCCATGACCCATAACAAGCTTATCGACTTCCTTAGCAATCTCGAGTATGTGTTCTAGTGCGCTAATAGCTCCCTCTACGTCCACGTGATAAGGAACTCCAACCCTTCTGATGAGTTTGTCTCCAAATAAGGCATCTGCAACAAAGAGAACATCTTCGAATATTATCCCAACTTGCCCGGGAGAGTGTCCTTCGAGTCCTATTACTTCAAAGTCAGTAGATAGTTCTTTTGGATTTGAAAAGGTTTCTATAGCAATGTTCTCAAAAGACATCTTTTTTAGTTTGTGAGCTCTAGGAAACGGATTATGGCCATATACAAAACGCTCTCTTACGCTGGGATCAACAAGTGCGCTTACTTCTTTGATATGAACAAACACCTTGGAACAGTTGAGGTTCTCGAGGGCTTCAATATGATCGTAATGTGCATGTGATATCAACACATTGAATTCTTTATTCTGTGCGATTTTCTCTATAAAAGCAATAATCTCATTTGTTCTGTTAGTCCCCATGCCGGGATCTACTATCCAGCAAACATCTTCTGCAACCACTATTATAGTCTTAGGACTTCCTTCTAGTATCCACAACCTATCACTAAGCCTAGTAAGTCTGCTCATGAATTCGAGTAGGGTTAAAGAATTAGATAAATGTTTAGAAAGAAAAAGTATAAGGGACGTTACAACCCCATGAGTCTTTTTGCATTTTCGTAGAATATATTCTTTAGTGCGCTTTCGGGGAGACCACTTGCTAATATCTTCAGGACTTCCACAGCGGGATGGTGACACGGGAGGTCTGTACCAAACAGAATCCTATCTGGAACAGTATTATACGCCTCTGCAATCTTTGCAGACATAGGCATTCCAGAGGTTTCCAAGTATATATTTTCACACCTCTCTGCTATTTCTATGGCCCCTTGTATGTAAAATGCATTCCCGTGGCCCATGTGAACCATAACTATAGGAACACTTGGAAATTGCTTTGCGAGATCCTCTATTTGCCATGGAAGCGATGTGGGAGGGTGTCCAGAGTGTATGAATACAGGAGCTTCCAGTTCTTGTGCAAGATCCAGTATTCTGTGGACTTTTTTAGAGTTTGGCATAAACATATGAAGCAGAGGATGTAGTTTTATTCCTCTAAATCCGCGTTCCTCTATGTACAGTTTTGTAAGGTCCAACGCGTTCTTGGATCTAGGATCTACCCACACTATTCCTATTAATTTATTTGGATACCTCTTTACAGCATTAGAGATGTTTTCGTTGTTTACATCGCTTACAATGGCTCTCTCAATGTTATATGCCTCCATAAGCGCGATGAATTCTTCTGCTGTGATGCCAACATTGAATGGATAATCTAATTGCTGAATATGTGCATGGGCATCGATCTTCACAAATTTGTCTAATCTTAAGTCAATATTTTTCTTCCAGAGATACTTACCCACAGCTATCACCCTCAAATTTTTGTATCTGTCCTAGAGAGATGTCAAAGGGACTATTTTCTAAAATGTTAAATCTTAAATATAAGCCTCAAACATAAAGTATTATTAGCAGAGCAAGACCCCCACAGAATTATTTGTTTAGATCGTTTTTGCTGAGCTACATGTTCTGTCTTGGAGGAAATTAGATGACAGGCACAGGTACAAGCAAGGATACCTCAACAGGATATTTGGTGCTGTATCATACTCCTGCTTCTAGGATATTTATGGGGTGGTTTTAGTGAGGATTCTCGTTACGGGCGCTTGTGGCCAAATAGGGTCTGAGCTAGTACCCCTGCTAAGAAAAAAGTATGGCAAAGAGAACGTGGTAGCATCCGACATAGTTGTCGAGAAGCTAGAGAAACTTTCAGAACCATATGAAGTCCTGAACGTATTAGATAGAGAAAAATTAGATGCGATAATTAAGGAATACGAAATAGATGCCATATATCATCTTGCCGCAATACTTTCTGCTAAAGGAGAAGAAAATCCGCAACTATGTTTTCAAGTTAACGTAAATGGTGTATACAACGTACTAGAAGCGGCAAGGCTCGGAGGTGTTGAGAAGGTAATAATACCAAGCACAATTGCAGTCTTTGGTCCTGAAACGCCTGACTATCCTAAAGAAGTGACAATACTAAAGCCCAGAACCATGTACGGCATCTCGAAGGTCTTTGCAGAGCTCGCTGGAGAGTACTACTACAACAAGTATGGCCTAGATGTCAGAGGAGTAAGATTGCCAGGAGTTATAAGCTGGAAGACGCCGCCAGGGGGAGGTACTACAGACTACGCCGTAGAGGCCTTCTATGCAGCGATTGAGAAAGGACACTATACGTACTTCGTAAGCGAGGACACGACACTTCCAATGATGTATATGCCAGATGCATTAAAGGCGTTAACACAACTCGCAGAGGCGGACCCAACAAGATTGAGGTTTAGGTTCTATAATGTCGTAGGAATGAGTTTCTCCGCGAAAGAACTAACAGAAGTTATAAAGAAGTTTATACCACACTTCACAGCAGATTATAAGCCAGACGAAAGACAAAAAATTGCAGAGTCCTGGCCTAGCCACATAGACGACAGTGCAGCCCGCGAGGACTGGGACTGGAAACCCGACTGGGATCTTGAAAGAATGGCAAAAGACATGATAGAGAATCTCTCCAAAAAGCTGGGTAAGAGTGTTTAAGATATAGAAAAATTTGTGAAGGTGGTGTAGTATGGGAAGACTCGATTGGATTATGGAAGAATTAAAGGAGCTCAAGGAAAAGGGCTTGTATGTAACCATAAGAGTGCTCGAAAGTGCCCAGGGACCATGGGTGGTAGTTAACGGTAAGAAAGTTTTGAACATGTGTTCAAATAACTATCTTGGTCTCGCTGCACACCCAAAGATTAAGGAAGCTGCTATAAGAGCAATACTTGACTACGGTGTTGGTGCCGGCGCTGTAAGAACAATAGCTGGTACTATGGAGCTACACATAGAGCTAGAAGAAAAATTAGCGAAGTTCAAGAAGAGAGAGGCTGCTATATTGTTCCAGAGCGGATATAACGCAAATCTCGGAGCAATAAGCGCGATAATAAGAAAAGGAGAAAACGGGGTGTTTATAAGCGAAGAGCTAAACCATGCGAGCATCATCGATGGCATGCGTCTCAGCGGTGCCCCTAAGGTCATATACAAACACCTTGACATGGAGGACTTAAAGAAGAGGCTTCAGGAGGTTAAGGACGTGAAAAAGAAGCTAATAGTCACCGACGGAGTTTTCAGCATGGACGGAGACATTGCACCGTTGCCAGAAATCGTAGAACTTGCTCAGAAGTACGACGCGATGGTGTATGTTGACGACGCTCACGGAGAAGGTGTGCTTGGAGATCACGGGAGAGGTATTGTAGATCACTTCAAGTTACATGACGAAGTAGACTTCGAAATGGGAACTCTCAGTAAGGCATTCGGAGTTATGGGAGGCTATGTCGCGGGCAGTGAAGAGGCAATAGAATACCTAAAGCAAAGAGCAAGACCATTCTTATTCTCAAGCGCCTTGAATCCTCCTGACGTAGGCGCTGCGATAGCTGCCGTTGAAATACTACAGCAAAGTGACGAACTTGTTAAGAAGCTATGGGACAACACACACTTCCTACAAAAGGGTCTTAGAGATCTCGGCTACGATCTTGGAAATACTAAGCATCCGATAACACCAGTAATGCTCTACGACGAGAAACTTGCTCAAGAGTTCAGCAGGAGGTTGTACGAAGAGTACAACATATTTGCTCAGGCTATAGTATATCCCACAGTGCCTTTAGGAACAGCAAGAATAAGACTCGAACCTTCAGCAGCACACAGCAAAGAAGATCTAAAATACGTGATTGATGCGTTTGAAGATCTCGGGAAGAAGACCGGATTCCTCAAGTGATTTTCCTCTTCCTGTATTTTCCTATTTTTATTTCGATCCCTTAATATAAAGTCCATAAAGGGGTAACAAGAATGTCCAATTCTTAGGGCACATCTTTTCTCGTAGCAGAGGAGTTATTTCGTGGGTAATCACTTAAATACTTTTTATCTCCATAGAAATACTATATCAAAAACCCAACAACACGGGCAGGTGTAAAAAATGGTGGCGGTGGATTTAGTGACCTTTGGAGCTTATATGGCTCATGGTCCTCTGGGTATAATTGCGGCCCTGGGTTGGGGGATGTTTCTTGTTGTTTTTATAATATCGCTCCTTATTGCAGGGGCTATACTACTGATCGGTGCTAAAGTTGCTAGAGTAGAGAACGTAACCCTAGGAAAATCAATGCTTGCGGTTCTTGCAGGAAGTGTCCTTGCAGCAATAATTTTGCTTATATTAAGCATTATACCGATAATAGGCCGAATACTAGGGCCTATACTAGCAATCATAGCATATGTGTGGGTAATAAAAGCGATATTTAACACGACGTGGGGAAAAGCATTCATAGCGTGGTTAATGGCAGTGATTGTGCAGATAATTGTTGTCGTCGTGATAGTAATGGCCACAGCAGGTATAGGCGCCCTTTTATGAGTTATTTTATTTTGTTTTGAGAGAATATTGTTTCACCTTTTCTTAAGGATCTTTATGGAAAACTATAGACTCCGCACATCTTCACGGGTATTGTCTTTTTAGCATGTGCAGGAGAAATTAGAAACTCAGATAGGGTCTCATTATGGTGTTTAGGTGATGACTTTGAAGATAATTGACTTTCATGTTCACATACCGTTTGATGTTGAGAGAAAGGGAGTTAATCCAAAAGAGATTGCTGAGAACCTCATTGAGTGGATGAATAGAACATCCATTGATATCGCAGTAGTTTTACCTAATATCTCCTTACATATCTAACGAATATTTAGCCAAGGTTGTTGTGTACGAGCCAAAAAGATTGATAGGTTTTGCCTCTGTTGTACCAAATCCTGTTGATATTGCCATAGAAGAGCTTAAGAACGCAATTGTAGATCTTGGACTAAGAGGACTAAAGCTGCATCCTGGGATGCAGGGATTCTGTCTTAAAAACGTCCATCTCTGGAGAGTGTTAGATTTTGCCGGAAAAGAGTTAGGAATACCTGTAATTATTGACGCAATGTTGGGCGATTTTATTTTAAAGGCTCTTACTTACCTTCGACGAATAGCATTGAAGACTCTGTCCCTTTGCCATTTGTAGTACCCAATACAAAAATAGTACTAGCCCATATGGGAGGTGCATTTCATTTCGAAGATGTTCTTTTCATTGCTACAAACAAAAACGTTTGCGTTGATACCTCATACAGTATCGTAACGATCGCCGAAAAAATAGGTGTCAAGAAACTAGCGAGATATATCAAAGCATTAGGTCCAGAGAAGTTTATTTTTGGCAGCGACACTATCTTAGGGGTCACCCCCGAAGAATACCGCGCAGAAAGGCAAATTGAGATCATTAACCAGATGGATCTAGCAAAGGACGAAAAGGAACTCATATTTTATAAGGCCGTTCCTTTGAATTTAGGGGGTGGTATTTTGGAAAAAAGTAGAGGTTTAAAGACGTTTTAGGGAATTTTAATATTTTCTTCGGGAGAGATGCTTCTTAGTGTCATTGAGACGCTAATAATAGTTTTTATTCAGGCTCTAATGACAGCAGTGTTCCTTGGTGCGGTTTTTATTCCCTTGCTTAAAGAGATTTATAAGAAGTTAGAGGGGTTGGAAGGAAAACTGGAATAATTCACTTTTTTAATTGTTTTTATTCATCTTTTGTCCAAGTCAAACTTCTCTTTCTGGGTATTATCGATATTTTTAGGTAAAGGTTAAAAGCAAGTTGTGAAAGATAATTAAGCTGAAGTCATTAGTCATTCTCACTCGCCTCGAGGTGTTTAAATGAAAATATCGGAGAGACTAAAAGAAAAAAGAGAAGATAACATCCAAAATGCTATAAGACTCCTGAGGAGGTCCTTAGGCCGCAAGGTTTCAACGGACGAAGCGGATTTGCTATCATATAGCCATGACTATTGGCCCATATCACTTCACTGGCTTATAAAGGGAGAGGTCCCTGCGATGCCTGATGTCGTGGTGTGGCCCGAAAGCACAGAGGATGTGCAAGAGATTATGAAAATTGCGTGGAAACTAGAAGTGCCGGTTTATCCGTACGGTGGCGGCTCTGGAGTTCTCGGTGGTACAGTACCCGAAAAAGGTGGCATAGTAGTAGATCTTAAGAGGATGCGAAATGTGGTTACAAACAAGGAAGATCTTATTGTTGAGGCCGAAGCTGGGATAAACGGATACTACTTAGAGAAGTACCTAAACAAAAAAGGATTCACTTTAGGAAATTTTCCTCAATCACTATATCCTTCTACGCTAGGTGGCTGGATAGCAACTAAGGCCACAGGACAGTTCTCGACGAAGTATGGTGGAATAGAAGACATGGTTCTAGGCCTAGAGGTCGTGGTTCCTTGGGGAGATGTTATAACCATTAAGCCACACCCTAGGACAGCAACTGGTCCGGGACTAAAGGAGCTCTTTATAGGCAGCGAGGGAGTTTTGGGGATTATAACAAAGGCCTGGCTGAAAATATGGCCATTGCCGGAAGAAAGAGTGTATCTATCTTTTATATCTGAGAGCATAGAGGATGCTATTGAATCCGTGCGGAGAATTCTTCGTAGAGGTGCGAGACCTGCTGTGATTAGGATATACGACGTAATAGAGACAAAAAGACATTTTTACGCATTTGAAGAAGTCTATGGAAAAGTTATGACTGTAATGATCATTGAGGGAGACTCCAAAATAGTAGAAGCAGAAAGAAAAATTGTAGAGGAGGAATTTAGGGGAAGGCCCTATGGGGAAGATCCCGTAAAGCACTGGCTTGAGACAAGATTCAACGTGAAAGAAGCCTCTGAATTTGCCCCTCTAGGTGTCGTTTTTGATACTATAGAAGTTTCAACAACGTGGAAGAATGCTGCAAAGCTATACTACAACGTTGCAAATGCAATGAAATCTGTTAAAGGCGTTTTGTTTGCCTCTGCACACGCATCCCACTTCTATCCACAAGGACTTTGCTTCTATTTCACGTTCGCAGGAGTGCCGAGAGGAGATCCCTACGAATTCTACAAGAACGTTTGGGACGCTGCTATGAGAGCAACGCTTGAAAGCGGAGGATCTATAAGTCATCATCACGGTATAGGGAGGCACAGAAGAAAATGGCTTCCTGAAGAGCTTGGATCTGCTTTTGAGATTCTTTCTAGGATAAAGAAGGTCATAGACGATAAGAACATCATGAATCCGGGAAACTTGGGGGTGTAACGCTTGCCCGGTAAATGGGACTGGCTTAAAGACGAGTTAAAAGGAATAAAGGCCATCAGGAATTTACCCCTTATATTGAAATTTATAGGAGGAAAAATAAAGGGACCAGATGATCTCGTAAAGTGTGCTTTATGTCCAAACATGTGTAGACACGTATGTCCTGTGAGCATCGTAGACGGTAGAGAGACTACATCTCCTGCAGGAAAAGCTAGGATAGCGTTTTTCATAAGAGAAGGAATAATAGAACTTAACGAGGAGAATCTGAGGCCACTATATATGTGTCTCTCGTGCGATCTCTGCTCTCAATATTGTCCGTTTGGCTTTTCCGTTTCGGACCTCATAAGAACTGTAAAAGAAGATGCTATTGTGAAAGGAATAACCTTTAAGGAATTTTCCGAAGTTTTTGAAAATCTTGAAAAGTACAGTAACGTATACGGAGAGTCACATAATATTGTGGAGAGCACCCAAGAGGGGGACGTACTATACATTAGAGGGTGTACAATTAGAAAGTATTATCCTGAAACCTCAGAAAAAGTTATAGTGCTAATTAAGTCCCTTGGCTTTAGGCCTTTTATAATAGACGAAGATTGCTGTGGAATTCCAGCATATAATCTTGGGAATACTGAGCTTTTTAAGAAAATAGCTAAGAAACAAGCTGAAAAGATAAACGCAACGAATTCTAAGCTTGTAGTTACCTCGTGCCCCTCATGTGCTTACGCCTATCGCGTGTTATATCCAAAATATGGAATAAAGATCGAAGCCAAAATATTACACATCACAGAGTTCATTGAAGAGAACATCAAAAAACTTCCCAGCCTGAGGCTTAAGGAAATCATTACTATCCACGACCCATGTAAGTTAGCTGTAGGATTAGACAGGCCTGAGATAATAAAGAGAATTCTAGAGGAAATAGAGGGCATCGAAATAAGACTTCCGAGGAGATACGGGAAAGAAACGTTCTGCTGTGGACATGGCGGAAGCGCTATTTCAAGGATAAATCCTAGCTTATCGA
>CBEVQP010000057.1:0-8486 GCA_965552035.1 uncultured Thermoplasmata archaeon
GAAGATCTTGCAGAAACCTTGGGAGGTAAGGAAAGCGTATCGTTATTCTACTATGACGAGTCCAGCGGCACGTGGAAAGTGATACCTACAGCATATTTAGGTAATGATGCTCAAGGAAATCTCTATTATAAAGCCATGGTTCAGAACGATGGTCTTTATGCTGTAGCCTCAACTGGCGCTAAGCCGGCTCAATTTCCTTCGTCGGCAGTAATAGCCATAATTGTAGTAGCGACAGTGGCCGCTGTAGTTTTGGCCTATTATTATACTAGTAAGAGGTGAGAACTGTTGGAAGAGCTCGTAGTTCCTCTCATAGTAGCTGCAACAATCATCTTTTTATTTTACTATTTTTACAAGTTTACTCCACTACAGGTTTCCGTTTCTGTAGTGCTTCTAAGTATGGTTGCAACAATTATTGTAGGGATAGGAGAGAGCTTGGGATATCCAATGTATGAATATCTAGGTTTTAACCCCGCAGTTATTGCTCTAAGACCCTGGACAATATATACTGTTATAACTTCTATTTTCGTACACGGAGGATTCCTCCATTGGCTCTTTAATTCATTGGTTTTAATGTTTCTTTGTTCATATTTTGAATATCTTGTTGGTAAAAGGAACTTTATTAAAGTCTTCATATTTTCTGCCATAACTGCTGATTTAGTGCACCTAATCATTACTCTTACAATTTTTAGGAGTATTTATGGTCCTGTAGTAACTAGTGCGATGCTTAGGGTAACCCTTGTAGGAGCATCTGGAGCCATTTTTGGAGTATTGGCTGCTTATGCGATTTTGTTCCCTACCCATCGAGTTACTATGTTCGTGGGGTTTATACCCCTTCCAGGAGTGCCTATATACTTTGCAGTAATGATAACACTCTTGTTTGAACTCATGGCAATAATATACCAGCCATTCTCCACGATAGCCCACACTGCCCACGTGGGTGGAGCTATAGGCGGCATTATCTATGCATATTATATACATGAAAGGACATCCGTGGTGCCCAAGATAGTATTTCCTAGATCAAGGAGATATTCTTCCAGAAGAGTGTCTTTATGGCCTATAAAGAAAGAATATCGGTTTGATGTTTTGAGAAAGTTTGTATATTCTCCATATGACGAAGAACTTTTGCAAAGGGCAATTGATGACGAGGAGTATAGAGATTATTGGATCTCTAGGCTTATTAATAATAAGCCTTGCCCTGTTTGTGGATTCTCTTTAGAATACGACGATATTGATGGTATCGTAAGATGCATAAACTGTGGCTACGAAGTTAGAATTAGGGAGTAGTGAACCCTATCATAAATGTCTTTATTAAAATATAAAGGGGAGTAACATGGGAGTAAGTGACCTTCGAAAGATTTTTCCGGAAGGAGTTGGAAAGGATGTAGAATTAAATTCACTTTTGGGTAAAGTTGTAGCTATAGACGCCTTTAATGCCTTATATCAGTTTATAACTACTATTAGACAGCCGGACGGAAAACCCCTAATGGACAGACAAGGGAGGGTGACGTCGCATCTTAGTGGTTTGTATTATAGGACAGCAAATCTTGTAGAGGTTGGGATTAGACCAGTTTATGTGTTTGATGGAAAACCTCCCGAGTTTAAGAAGAGAGAAATAGAAGAAAGAGTAGAAAGAAAGGAAGAAGCTGAGAAGAAGTATATAGAAGCTTTAAGGACAGGAAATCTTCAAGAGGCTAGAAAACTGGCTGCTATGGCTTCAAAGTTAACTCCAGAAATGGTTGAAGATGCAAAAAGGCTTTTAGAAGCCTTGGGAATTCCATATGTTCAAGCACCGTCTGAAGGTGAGGCCCAGGCAGCCTATATGGCAAAGAAAGGAGACGTATATGCGTCGGTCTCGCAGGACTATGACTCTTTGTTATTTGGAAGTCCGCGGCTAATAAGAAACCTTACGCTTACTGGTAAAAGGAAACTTCCAGGAAAGAATGTTTATGTTGAAGTGAAGCCAGAACTAATCGTTTTAGATGACCTCCTAAATGCTATGAGAATTACTCGTGAACAGCTCATTGATATTGCAATTTTAATCGGTACGGATTACAACGAGGGTTTTGAAGGCGTAGGTCCCAAGAGAGCATACGAAATAGTAAGGAGCGCAGGAGACCTTGAGGGAGCATTAAAGGTTTTAGGAGTAAAATACGATGAAGTCCTTTTCGAAATTAGGAAATTCTTCCTTAACCCCCCTACAACAGATGACTATGCTCTGAAATGGAAGGAACCTGACGAGGACAAGGTAGTGGAAATTCTTTGTGAAGAACATGACTTCTCAAAGGACAGGGTATTAAATGCCCTTCAAAAGTATAGGTCTAAAAAGGCTAGACAAAAAACGTTATTTTAAGGAAAAGAACCTTTTTTACCTCTCATTGGTACGAAGGCGACATAGCCGTAATCCTCTATTTTTCCTCTCCTATACACTACTAGTTTCTGATAAAAGGACCCTCCAACAGGAACTACCATAATACCATCCGGCTTAAGCTGCCTTAGAAGGTGTTCTGGAAATCTTGGAGATGCGCACGTGACAATTATTCTGTCGTATGGTTTTAAGGACGGAAATCCTAGGGAACCATCAAAAATAACCACGAGGACATTATCATATCCTAGAGACTTAAGAGTTCTATATGCACCTTTTGCTAGGTCTGGTATGTATTCCACACTTACTATAAGACCCTCATTACCAACAATTTCGGCAAGAATTGCAGCTTGATAGCCGCTGCCCGTACCGATCTCTAATACCTTTTGACCCTCCTCAAGATCCAAAAGCTCGCTCATCATTGCTACCATATGGGGCGCAGAAATGGTTTGGCCATGTCCTATGGGAAGAGGCGAATCCTCGTATGCATATTTTGCTAAGTGTGGTGGAACAAAAAGGTGTCTGGGAACTTTAAGCATTGCTCTTTTTACCTTATTGCTCTTTATAATCCCCTCCCGTTGAAGTTTTCTAATAAGTGCCTCCCGCCTCTTCGATTGCTCTTCCCAACCTTCTCTTAAGGGCACGACAATACACCCTTACAACATCCTTTGCTTGAACCCTTCCTTTGTTTATTACGCCGCTTTCTGTTTTTATCTTTGTTACCACTCCATAAAGCTCTCCAAACTTGTATACATCACCGATTTCTATGTACTCCTCAGGGACCATCCAAACGATATGAGAACTGGTTAATGGCCCCCGATGAACTGAGAACTTTACGCGAATTCTATCGTATCTTATGGTCCACAGAGTATCTACATCTTCTGCTTTTGCAGCCCTTCTTCTTAGACCGTCCTTACAATCTATTGCAGTAATTTTTAGTCTTAATTTTTTACCATTTACCCAGAACTCTTCTCCAACACGAAGGACTTTAGTTCTTTCTAATTTTATTCTTTCCGTCCATGATTTATCTACATCACTAACGATGGTTTTGACCTCTACATAAGGGGGCTTAGAGTCATCAATACGAAAATCATGAATAGTATTACAGACTTTACACTGGGCGATGCCTTCTTTGACTTTCTTCCCACGAATTTTTATGATTTCGTGCTCAGTGACTTTATTACATGTGGGGCAGTAAAGCTCCATCGTAATCCACCATGCTTAATAGCTCATTTAATGATTATTTTAAAACATAAATCTGTATAACTATTGCGAGAGTTAAATCCTATATATGGTTATTAAGGTTTCCATTGAAAGGTTTTGGAGGTGCGGAAATTGTCACGAAGAACACCGCTTTATGATAAGCACGTTGCGATGGGAGCAAAGTTTATAGAGTTCGCAGGCTGGGAAATGCCTGTTCAGTATACAAGTATTATAGATGAGCACATGTCTGTAAGGAATTCTGCAGGTATTTTTGATGTTAGCCATATGGCACGCATTATAGTGAGCGATGAATACGAGGACGTCTTAAGTAAACTCCTTACAAATGACGTTAAGGGGATGAAAGATTACAAGCTTAAATACAATCTTATGCTTCGCGAAGATGGAACAATTATAGACGATATGATTGTATATAAGCTTCCACAAAAGTTTATAATAGTGCCAAATGCAGGAAATGACGAAATAATAGCTTCTTGGATAAACAAACACGCGGGAAAAGAGATAGCCAACATTGTTACTGAGAAGTATGCTATGGTAGCAGTTCAGGGACCTAAAGCCGAGAAAATTCTCCAAAAAATATCTGAATGTGATTTGAGTGCAATAAAGTTCTTTAGGTGTACTGAGTGCAAAATTGCGGGTATTGAAGTTATAATTTCAAGAAGCGGATACACTGGCGAGGATGGATTCGAGATAATAATGCCTAGTGAATATGCAGGAAAGATTTGGGATGAAATCCTTGAGGCTGGCGGCAATGAAATAAAGCCTTGTGGTTTAGGTGCACGTGATACGCTTCGTCTCGAAATGGGATTCGCACTAGCGGGAAACGAGTTTGCTGGTGGTAGAACACCACTAGAAGCACGTTTAGACTTTGTTATTGATTGGGATCATGAGTTTATAGGTAAAGAATCCCTTTTAGAGAAAAAGGACAAAATAGATGAAGTATTAATAGGTATTACTTTAGAATCCAAAGCTATACCGCGACATGGATTCGAAGTCTATAAAGATGAAAAATATATAGGAAAAATCTCAAGTGGAGGATATTCTCCAATTCTTCAGAGGTCCATAGCCCTTGCTTACTTAAAGAAAGAGGAGGCATATGAGGGTAACGAAGTCCAAGTGAAGATAAGAAGTAAATTAATTTCTGGAAAAATTGTAAAGCCACCATTTATAAAGAAATAAGTCTGTATAAATTAGAGGAGGTGTTTTTCTATGGAGTACGAAGTTAGGAGTGATATGCTTTATACGAAAACTCACGAATGGGTAAAGTTAGAAGAAGGGAACAAGGCCAGAGTAGGTCTTACTGACTACGCAGTTAAAAAGCTGGGCGATATAGTTTATGTTGAACTTCCAGAAGTTGGCACCGAAGTTACTAAAGAATCCGAGGCAGGGACAGTAGACTCTGTTAAGGCCTCAGAAAGTATCTACGCCCCGTTAAGTGGAAAAATAATAGAGGTAAATTCTGAAGTTACAGAGGACGTAACAAAAATTATGGAATCCCCATACGACGAGGGGTGGCTTTTTGTAATGGAAATCTCGAATCCAGATGAAATAAATGAACTTCTAAAGCCAGAAGACTACAAGAAATTGATAGAAGAGGAGGAGAAGTAATGCCTATAGAACATCTCCTCCCCACACTTTTTTCTAAAGAGGAGATGCTTAGGGATCTTGGAATAGAATCTATTGAAGAACTTTTTTCAGATATACCTGAGGAAGCAAGAAAAAGCTTTAATATAGGAAAAGGTTTGCACGAGTTCGAAGTATTCAGAGAGCTCTACGAAATAGCAAAAATGAACAAAAGCGCATTAGACATGCCAATATTTTTGGGAGGAGGTCTTAGAATCCATTATATACCTGCTGCTGTTCTTGAGGTTCTTTCTAGGTCTGAGTTTTATACTGCTTATACACCCTATCAGCCTGAGGTGAGTCAGGGCGTTCTACAGGCACTTTTTGAGTATCAGAGCCTTATAGCAGAACTTACTGGCATGGAAGTTGTAAATGCATCTATTTATGATAGCGCAACATCTCTAGGAGAAGCTGCAAGGATGGCATATGCGATTAATAAGAAGAGTAAAATCGTAATTCCCAAGCACATAAATTGGGAAAAAAGAAGCGTTTTGGAAAATTATGTTAAAGGTCTAGGAATAAAAATTGTGGAGGTTCCATATAATAGAGAAAAGGGTATTTTAGATGAGGAATGTCTAAAGGAAGCAATAGATAAAGAAACCTCCGCCGTTTATGTAGAATACCCCAACTTTTTCGGGATTATAAATGAGAACGTAAAGTTGGCTTCAGAACTTGCAAAGGAGAATAATGCTGTGTTTATAACTGGTGTTGATCCTATAGCATTGGGAGTAATAAAACCTCCAAGCGAATTTGATGCAGACATCGTCATCGGGGAAGGTGGGCTTTTAGGAAACTTCCCCGGCTTTGGAGGACCTCTTTTGGGAATTTTTGCGACGAAGAAAAGATATGTAATGAAAATGCCAGGGAGGCTAATCGGACTTGGTGAAGATGTGGATGGAAATAGAGCATTTGTTATGGTGCTACAAGCGAGAGAACAACACATAAGGAGATATAGGGCAACATCAAACATTTGTACAAACGAGGCATTATGTGCTATAGCCTCGGCAGTATATCTTGCATTATTGGGTAAAAATGGTCTTAGAAGACTTGCAAAATTGAACGTGTACAAGGCTAGGAAACTTATGAAATTAATAAATGCCCTTGATGGATTTAGGGCCCCATATTTTGACGGTTACCATTTCAATGAGTTCACCGTATTTTCAGAAGTAGACCCCTACCTCCTACATGAAGGCCTACTAAAGAAAGGCGTTCATGGAGGGCTTATTTTGGCCGAGGAATTTCCAGAACTTTATAAAGTCACATTATATGCTACGACCGAGATTCATACGGATAAAGACTACGATAAGCTCATAAAAGCTCTAGAAGAGGTGAGCAGAGATGTACAGGCAGGCAAGATATGAAGAACCTCTTTTAAAGGAACTTAGCATTAAAGGCGCCTACGGTATCACATTGCCAGAAGTTGATGTGGATATACCCGAAGAGTGGGAAAGAAAAGATTTGCCACTTCCCGAACTTACAGAGCCCCAAGTGGTCAGACACTTCACAAGGCTTTCCCAAATGAATTATGGCATCGACATAGGTACGTATCCGTTAGGCTCATGTACTATGAAATATAATCTTAAAATATCTGAATTAATAGCAAAGTTCCCCAATTTTGCATATCTTCATCCATATCAAGATGAAAGCACAATTCAAGGTGCGCTAAGGATAATGTACGAGCTTCAGAATTTGCTCGCAGAGATTACTGGTATGGATGCAATATCTCTACAACCTGCTGCTGGGGCTCATGCAGAATTTGTAGGGATGTTGATTGCTAGAGCCTACTTTGAAGACAAAGGCGAACATAGGGATGAAGTAATAATACCGGACTCTGCTCACGGTACTAATCCAGCATCTGCTGCTATGGCAGGGTTTAAAGTCGTAGAAATTCCTTCTAGGGATGATGGCACAGTAGATTTAAAGGCCCTAGAAAACGCAATTTCTGAGAAAACAGCGGCAATGATGCTGACAAATCCGAATACTCTTGGAATATTCGAGGACCATATACTCGAAATAGCAGAACTTCTTCATGACCAAGGTGCACTTTTATATTATGACGGAGCGAACCTTAATGGAATAATGGGGTATACCCGTCCCGGAGATATGGGATTTGACATGGTACACATAAACATCCATAAGACATTTTCCGCACCACACGGAGGAGGCGGACCAGGAGCTGCAGCAATAGGAGTGAAGAGCCACTTAAAGGAGTTTTTGCCAGTACCTATAGTTTCACGGGAGGGAGATAGATACTACTTGGACTACGAAATCCCGAAAACCATAGGCAAAGTAAAGATGTTCTATGGGAACTTTTTAGTCCTCTTAAAGGCATACGTTTACATCAAAATGGCTGGGAATGACCTAAAGAAAGTTACTGAGCAGGCAGTGCTTAACTCCAACTATCTCAAAGAAAAGATAGGGAAATTCATTGATGTTCCAGGTAAATCGTTGAAGAAACACGAATTTGTAGCTTCTGCAAAGAAACTTTTAAAGGAAAAAGGAGTAAGGACAATGGACATTGCAAAGAGACTATTAGACTATGGCGTTCACGCGCCTACGGTATATTTCCCTCTGATTGTTGAGGAAGCTTTAATGATAGAGCCTACTGAGAGCGAGAGCAAAAGAGATCTTGATATGTATGCAGAAATATTAAAGAAAATAGTAGAAGAAGACGTTGAAACCTTAAAGAATGCGCCAGTAAACACTAGTGTAAGGAGAATAAAAGAAGCTGAAGCCAATAGAAAGCTTAGATTAACGTGGAAGGATATTTAGTCTATTTAGGCCATCTTTACATTTTTCTTGAATTTTAGTGGTGTGATGGCTGATAATAAAAAGTTTATCCAAATTTCGTTCAGGCTAATATTGATCTCGATCACGTATTTTTTATTAATCCCGTACATAATCAAGTTGTTTAGTTATAGGAGTCTTTTTGAGTATTATTTTGTGTATAATGTCATATATGCTGTTTTGGGAGTATTTGGATTTGTGTTGTACATTTTCAATAAGAAAAAATTTCAAAAAAGAAAAATCGGATTTTCTACATTATTAGGAATTTTTTATGTTTCGATCATTTTTGTGCTCTCAATTATTTTTAGGAATTATGGCATGAATGTTGGTTTTGGAGAGAACTATTTGATATATGTCCTCATAATGTTACCTCAGGCACTCTTTTTTATTTTATGGGAGGAAATATCGTTCAGGGGAGTTATAATGGAAGCCCTAAGCAAAAAATCGAAAGAAATGGCTTTGAGCATATCAACGCTTTCTTTTGTACTTATTA
>CBEVQP010000058.1:0-8373 GCA_965552035.1 uncultured Thermoplasmata archaeon
ATCGATCCTTAAGTCGTCTGGCTTAAATGTTATGCCATCTTCGTAAATTGCTTGAACATTAAATCCTAGCATTATAGGTTTTATATCGAGTCTAGTGAGTATTTGGGCAACGTCTTTGGGGATTTTTTCTCCTTGTTTTACTAGGACAGTATCCTTCTTTATGACGATTTTTCCACGCTCTACTGCGACAGGGAGTCCAACTGCCTGGAACTCAGAAAGTATTGGACCAGGCCTGAATGGAGTCTCTCCTGCAGGAACAACGATATCTTTAGGTGCGATTTCACCACCTTTTGCATAAGCTGGCGTTTTTGTCGACTCAATGAACTTAAAGAGTTTAAATGCATTCATTTTGTCCGTTCCTACAAGGGCGACTTCACCTTCCATGAAGTTTTTGAGGTTGATTATTCCTTCCTTCTCAGAACCAAGCTGTTCTAGTGCTTTTATTATGAGATTTTTCTTAGCAACCCTTATGGAGACACCATTTTCCCTGTAGATTTTTCTCAATTGTTGAAAGAAGTTAGCAGGAATTCCGTGAATGCCCACTACACCCACTACCGGGTATGAGGTGATGAATTCCTTGATCTTTCGAACTTCTTCATATTTCCATGGCGCCACCATTTTTACCATCCCTCCAGCTTCACTGCTGGTCCCATAGTCGTTTTAATGTACACAGAGGCGATGTTATTCCTACCTCGCTCTAGCCTGTTTACAAGTGCTGTAAGGACAGTTTCTATGTTTTCTGCGAGTTGCTCTAGCGGCATGTCTTCTGTTCCCACCATACAATGCATTGTGGGCCTGTCCTTGGATCTCAGTCTTGTACTCTTTTTTAGCGAGTTAATTATTGGTACGGGATCTGCAGTAGGTGGTAAGGGTCTAGGCATTTTTCCACGCGGACCTAAAATAGGACCCAAAAGTCTACCAATTGTAGGCATTAGTGTGGCATCAGCAATAAAAAAGTGGTGTTTCCTTGCAATCTTTTTGGCTTCTCTTTTATTTTCAGCGAGCTTCTGAAGATCTGCCGGATCGATAATTAAATCTGCAACACCCTTTGCTCTCGTTGCGAGCTCTCCTCCAGCAATCAGAGCAACTTTTGCAGGTTTTGACCCCCTGCCATGGGGGAGCTCGATTATCATATCTATTCTGTTTGCAGGATTTCTCATGTCTACATCCTTAAGGTTTATCGCTAGGTCGATGCTCTGCACGAAATTTCTCTTCTTACTTTTCTTTAATGCTTCTTCTACTGCTTTTAGGATCTTATCATTTGCCATGTACTCACCTCCCCGTAGTTCGGCGGGCCCCTTAAGGGGCCCTCCTACGGGGTTGTAATGATCATCTACTCAAGGACTAAGGGTTTAGCATAATATGGACATCTGCAACTAAAAGTAAGAACCTCTTAATAAAGATTATGAATCTCATGTCATTCTTCGGGTATTTCTATTTCTCCGTTATCAATCATTTTTTGAACTTCTCTGGGATCCTTCCCCATTACTGTGACTCCCATTGAGACACAAGTTCCGAGGACTTCTTTTACAGCGTTCTTAAGAGTATATGAAAGCATGTTCTTCTGTTTTAATTTTGCAATTTTGATTACTTGCTCAATTGTTAGATCTCCTACTTTATCTCTTTTTGGATCTGAAGAACCTTTCTCAGCGCCAATCTCTTTAAGTATCAACGCAGATGTTGGAGGGGTTCCTACCTCTATCTCAAACTGCCTCGTTGCTGGATCTACTATGATCTTTACTGGAACCTTCATTCCTTCGTAGGCTTTAGTAGCATCGTTTATTGCCTTAACAACCTGAGCGACGTTAACTCCTAATGGACCTAGTGCAGGACCTAATGGCGGACCTGGTGTAGCCTTTCCACCTTCAACGAGTACTTCTACGACCTGTTTTGGCATGACATTCACCTCATAATCATCTTTCTTCTTGCTTTACTAGCCTCACATAGTACGTTTTAATTGTAAGTGGAAGTGGATAATTACTATCAAGTATTTCGATCGTAACTTCCTTCTTCTTAGGATCTACTCTTGTGACACGACCTCTAAGCCCAGTAAGAGGACCTCTAATTATTTCCACAATAGCTCCGATTTGAATAAGCTCGACTTTCGGTTTCCTCTTAAATACCTTCATCATTTCGTCTGCAGTAGTGGGCTTTGGAGATGGAAGTCTAGCATATTTATGACCAATTACCACTTTTTCTACGTCCGTATACGTCTCTGCTTCTACAAAGACGTATCCTGGGAAGCCATCGTAAACCATAATAGAGTAAATCTTTGGATACCAAATATTTGTAGCGGAAACACTGAATCCTGTAAGTTTCTCTAAAATCCTTTTTGCACGATCTTCAAGATCTTTCCTGTTTATATCATAGAAGAAACTTCTCACATTCTCCAGAAGCTCAGCAAAGGCCTCTACATAACTTTGAAGATCAGTAGCGATGATTCTAAACTCATCAGCTATTTTTTCCCAATATTCTCCAGGAATCTCATCAAAGGTTACTAGAAGGTCATTTTTGGATACATAGTCTTGCATTCTCTCTCTTAATGTTTTAAATCTGCTTGAAATGCCCTCTAAGTCTTCTAAAATGCGCTTCATCGAGATTATATAGTTTTTAAGCCTTCTTTCCAATATCTTCTTTATAAAATCTTTCTCCGGAGGTATTTCAATATCGTCTAGCAAAGATATAAACTCTCGAAGATCACCTATGGCATCGTCTAGAGTGTTTGAGGAAACAATGCGCCTTATACTTTCTCTAACTCCCAAGATTTTGTTAACAATATCACGAGCTACATCATATTCCTTCCTTAGCTGGGTTCTTATTGCATACACATTCTTTTTTGGTTCCGTCATTAATATTCACCACAGTCTAAGGGTGTAAGAGATAAGCATAACTCTGGGATGCGTGGTCGTATCATATATAGGCAGTGAGTTGCTTATACACAAAAATAAGGAATAGTATTTAATGTTACTGATGAGACCAAATTGTTCACAAGTGAGTAGATATTGTTGGAGATATATTAACACTATAGGTGAAGGTATCTCATGAAGAATGTGCTAATAATTGATGGATATACGGATGAACCCTCAATGTTTGGAGTACCTCCATATATTTCTCCATATGTGCGTTACATTTACGGCGCAGTTTTAGATGCGGGGGCGAATCCAAAGTATATAACGATAGATAGGTTTCGTAAGCTTTCGAAGGAAGAAGAGAATAAAACTCTTTGTTGGGCCGATATAATTATAATTCACAGAGGAGTAATTGTCCCAGGGAAGTATTTAGGGGGAGTACCCATAAAATTTGAAGAAGTAATCTCAATTGCCTCTAAAACGAGAGCGATAGTTATTTTGGGAGGATCTGTAGCTTCCTATGGATTTGGCGGAATTGGTGGAAGAAAACCTATTCCTCCCTCTGAGATAAGGAATTATGTAGACTATTTAGTCTCGGAAGATGTAGACGCTTTTGTTTATGATTTAATAAAAAATGGTAAGGCTTCTCAGAGATATAGGACAAAAGAAGAGTGGTTTAGATGGGCCATAAAAGGTGCAAAATTGGTTAAGGAACATGATTGGTATCCCAATATTATTTGCGAAATAGAAACGTATCAAGGATGTCATAGAGCAATTGTGGGAGGATGCTCATTTTGTATGGAACCATTAAAGCCGCATAGGGTACGTGATGAGAAGGATATTGTTGAAGAAGCACGCGCATTATATAGCATGGGAGTGAGGTATATTAGAATTGGAGGACAACCATGTTTTTATTCATATAAGGCCATAAATTTTGGGTTTGTAGAAGTGCCTAGGCCAAATGTGGAAGCAATAAGGAGATTACTCATCGGAATAAATTCTGTAGGAAAATTTAAGGTAATTCATATTGACAACGGAAATCCTAGTGTAATAGCAAATTGGCCAGAAGAATCCAAAGAGATAACAAAACTCTTAGTCGAATATGCCAGTGATGGGAACGTGGTTGCGTTAGGGATGGAATCCGCCGATCCCAGAGTGATACAAGCAAATAATCTTAATGCCACTCCGGAAGAAGTTTTTGAGGCAATAAGAATAATAAACTCGGTCGGCAGTGTCAGAGGATTATCTGGTCTTCCATGGATCCTTCCTGGAATAAATATATTGTTTGGTTTGAGAGGAGAAAGAAAAGAGACATATAGAATGAACTATGAATTTCTGAAAAAAATATTGGATTCAGGGCTACTTTTAAGGAGAATAAACATAAGAGAGGTTGTTCCCATCCGAGGCAAGTTTCCAAGAGTAGATATTAAATTAGCACATCATTGGAAAGAAAAAATAAGAAGAGAGATAGATCTCCCAATGTTAAAACGCGTAATTCCTAAGGGAACTATTTTAAGAAACGTATTTATGGAAATGAGAGAGGGAGGATATACCAAGGGAAGACAATTGGGCACATATCCCATTTTAGTGGTAGTACCATATCCTATTGAGTTAAGGAAATTTTATGACGTTAAAGTGATAGATCATGGTTATAGAAGCGTTACTGGTTTGGTTTATCCAATAGACGTAAATAAAGCGTCTCTCAGAGAATTAACATCTGTTCCCGGGATTTCTAAAAAATTAGCCGGGAAGTTGATGGTAAAAAGACCTTTAAGTCACGAGGAATTAAAGAAAATGATTCCAAAGGAAACTTGGGAATATTTTGGTATAGAGGGTGAGGCGTCTTGATAGTTCTTATAGGAACGATGCATGCACAACCCATAGGCGATGATGTGAAAAGATATGTAAAAACCCTAGAGGGATGGCACGTTGCGATAGAGCTCGACGAGTTAAGGCTTAGAGCTTTATTAGACGAAAAAACAAAAAGAAGACCACCCGGAGTTGTAATGGGGATATTATATTATGTGGAAAAAATTATTGCAGAAAAGGGATTCGGAGAAAAAGTTGGTATTGACATGCTTTCTGCATATAATTTTGCAATTGAAAATAAATTCCTAGTTTCTTTGATTGACAAGCCAATTGTAAAAATAGTTGGAGAACTATCAAGTATATCCTTACAAGAGAAATTGAAACTTTTGGGAGAATTTTTATTGTATTTAGTGCTTTCACGTAAAGAAAAAAGTGAGGATATTGATCTAAGAAAGTTGAGTGATCATGAGGATTCTGTCTCGTCTCTTTTGGAGAAATTTAAAAAGAGATATCCAAAGATGTATCAAATTTTAGTAAGTAGCCGGGATGAGCATCTGATGAGGAAAATTATAGAAATAGAAGAAAATTATGGAAACGTTGTAGCTTTTTTGGGATTAGCTCATGTTATAAATATAAAAGAAAAATTTAAGGATATGGGAAGATCAATAGAAAAAATTGATGAAATAAAAAGCACGTTAGCATATAGAGTTTATTAGAAGCTTAACAACCTTATTAAGTCTGTACGAGTTACAAAGCCCATAATCTTTGGATAACCAGGTATTTTTCCATACGAAATCCTCATTTCAAGAATTTCTCGAAGCTCTTCATCCATATCATCAACATTTTGTTTTTCATCCCCATAGCTCTTATATAGTACAACTGGCAACCCACCAATACCTTCATCCCACATTATTTTTGCAGCATCCTTTGCTGTCATATCGGGAGTTGCACAGATGACCTCGGTGATCATGGCCTCCTTTACTAGAGCATCTCTAAGATGCTGTTCAAGCCATTTTGTAGGAGTATGTTCCTTTATTTTTACTAAATGAACTGCTATGTCCATTTCAGAGATTATGCCTACTACAATACCTTTATGAAGCACGGGCAATCTCTCAATATTGTTATCTAGCATTATGTGGCGGGCATGAATCAGCCGGTCTTCAGGGTTTACACTATATACATTTCTTACCATAATTTTTTCTAGCGGAACTTCAGAATTTACAAGACGGAGAAGATCTGATTTAGTAATAACCCCAACAATCTCTTCATTTTCCATAACTATGAACATCGGTACTTCGTACTCTTTTGCTTGTCTGATAATATCATTTATTGGGGCATCTGGCGAGACAATAATGTAGTCCTTACCTTCCTCATGGCTGGTAAGGGAGCTTACATGGATTTGAGAGGGACTTATAGTTCCCGACCTAATAGAACCGATTTTGTCCAGAATACTTCTATCACTTATCACACCTACAAATTTCCCGTCATCTATAACGGGAACTTTTGTAATAGCTTTTTTCTTTATTATTCGTATAAACTCGTTCAAAGAAGCAGCCTTTGGTAGAACGACAACGTCTTCTGTCATAATATCTCTAGCGGTCTTAAAATCTGCCATAGAGTGCGGCACCTCCAGAAGATAACGAAAAAGCTGTCACGATCACACACTCCATTTTCCATATTAAAGAGTTGTTTTTTGGCCTTAAATAGATTACTAAACAGTTTTTGTGAATTTTTAGTTCATAGAGAGTGTGTTATATATAAAATTTGATCATTAAAAACACTCTCGGACATATTTCTAGTTAATATCCACCCCACAGGTTGTTGCTTATCATAAAGCTTTGTACTTTAAATACTGTCTCTAGGAGTAAAAATGCGAATTTTTCTATTGTCTTATCAAAAATAAGAACAAGGATCTATGGTGCGGGGGCTGGGATTTGAACCCAGGCACCCCTACGGGACCGGCCCCTCAAGCCGGCGCCGTTGACCAGGCTTGGCTACCCCCGCATCCAAGTATCTATTTAAGGTTAAAAATATGAGCATTAAAAATGTTACTAAGTATTCACGACCTCTCAAGCATTTCTGTAGTGACTTTTTTCAACTCCTTAAGCTTTGTTCTCCATACGTGAGCTGCAGCCCAGAGGGCGTCAAGGGCACTCATTGAACCATCGGTCTCGTATTTCATAATATGATGATTTTCCTCCCACGAAATTTCGATAGCTCCAAAAGGACAAACTTCAACACAGTCTCTGCACATTTTACACTTTTCTACGTCTTTTATTTCTATTTTATCTTTTGATTTTCCCAAGAGGTTCTGAGGACAGATTTCTACACATGGGGCATTGGGACATCCTCTAGGGTATTGGCAACCCCCTATTTTAATTGTGGGATAAGGTTTAACACCTATTCCAGAGACTACTTGATATCTTGCATGTTCTTTTCCAATTCCAGCACGAGCATATATTGTGAGGTTAATTGACTGTTCAGGACCTAGAGCGAGAACGGGGATATCATCATATACGACCTTTGGATAGCCATCTTTTAGTGGCCTTATTTGTGAGCTGTAAACAATTATCTCGTCCTCATCTTCATTCTCTGCGGAAAGTTCGTAGGTATAAGTCTCTTCAGAGATTTTTTGAAGACCTTTAAAATTACCTTTTTTGTCGAAGTAATATTTGACATCTGTTTTTAGAGGAATTAGACCTATTCTATGTGAAATATACTCCTCGAAGAAGGCCGTATTGTTTTCATTAAAGACTACGTGTGTAAATGCAACTTTAGGAATCTCAGAAATAAGAATTCTACGGATAGAATTCACAAAGTAGGTGGGGGCATTAAAAAACTCCAACTCTATCTTATTCTCGGCAATCTCTTTTATTTTTAAGTCAATATTATTTGCCATTTTATACCACCAATGTGGACAAGAATGTGAAATAAGTAAGGAAATTAAACACGTCTTCCTCTCTTTCCACCAGGGCGACGTGTTGTGTCATGAGGTATTGGCGTCACATCTTCGATCCTATCGATAAGGAGCCCCGCTCTTGTGAGGGCCCTAATTGCTGCTTGTGCACCGGGGCCTGGAATTTTGGAGAGATGACCACCAGGAGCTCTTACCTTAACAGTAACGCCTACAAGACCCTTGGCTTTGGCTTCTTCTGCAGCTTTTGTTGCTATAATCATAGCGATATATGGAGAGGGTTTGTCTCTATCACGCTTTGCAATCATTCCACCGCTATAGCGGGCTAAGGTTTCTGCTCCTGTAATGTCTGTGATTGTGATAATCGTGTTGTTAAATGAAGCATATATGTGAGCTATTCCCCACTTACCCCTCCTAATCGTCATGCGTATTCACCTCATTCAGACTTTTCCGCTTCAGTCGAAGCAGCGATAGCCTCTTCTGGTAGCCCAACAATAGCTATGCGCAAGGGGTGTTTTTCGTCTGCAAGTGGTGAACCCTCATAATAGTGAATTTCGTTTTCTTCTTCAACAGGAACTAAGTATGAGGGTACTGTCATTCTTCTGCCTCTAATAGCAATGTGACCATGAACAATTAGTTGTCTAGCTTGTCTAGGAGTTTTAGCAAGACCTTTTTCATAAACAATCCAATCCAAACGTCTTCTAAGAACCCTCTCAATGTCCATAGCGAGAATATCATCTAGTGTTCCATCTTCTGGTATGAGCTTGTATCGCTTGGCTTTGTTAAGAATGGCTTCCATTG
>CBEVQP010000059.1:0-7722 GCA_965552035.1 uncultured Thermoplasmata archaeon
AGTCTATAGAGAGCTCTATTGAGAGCGCATCGAGGCATATCATAGAAAGGCTTTCAGACCTGAAAACGGGTTATGCGTTCGTTTCAGGAATTGGATCACCAATGCCAGCACTAGTCGAAATAAAAAAGGATTTTGAATGAACTATACACCAAACAGTATTATTTCGCTCTTGACTAAATAATCTCGTGAGATTCATTCAAGTGGTTTGTTATGGACTGCTTAGACTTTGACACTCTCAGGGAAAGGCTGGATGAACTGTATAAGCTATTTGCTGAGCGATATCTTTACACATCTATGCTTAGCATTCCTTATTATTATAAAGAGCGTTTTCCAGAATCTTCGAAAAAGGATCTTGAAGTTATGGCCTTTTTGTCAGCTGTTTACGATTTCCAGATGAGGGTATCGCTTATTAAAAGTCGATTTATCGGTTTAGTTGATGAACTAGTGAAAAATGGAATGAAAATTTCAGACCTTAAGGATCAAGATACAGCTAGGACAATATTAGGAGAAGTATTGAAAAAGAACAGATACTTTCACAGGTTTGACCCAGAAGGAGTCCTTGTACCCTGGCTGGTTAGAGCAGCATACGAAGTCGATCTGAAACGCGAAGCACGAAAG
Organism: uncultured Thermoplasmata archaeon; assembly: GCA_965552035.1. Classification (GTDB taxonomy): domain Archaea; phylum Thermoplasmatota; class B47-G6; order B47-G6; family B47-G6; genus B47-G6. Next base: position 619 of record CBEVQP010000059.1, read on the forward strand.
CATAAAGAACACGATAAGGCCCTAACCTCCGCAGTATGGAAATACTTAAAGGAGGAATGCATGAACAAGATGGATCAAAAAGAGAGGGAGCGCATAAAGAGATTTTTGCCCAGACCTGACACCAATTCCCAGCTTAAACGGACAAATCTGTTTCTTAGATGAGTTGTCAGGGATGAGTTCCCAGATTTAGGTCTTTGGAAAGATATAGACAAAAGTGAGCTATTTATACCGTTAGGGCTGGAGATATCGAGAGTTGCTGGCAGGATGTTCTATGCGAGAGGTCTCCAACAAAACAGGAGAGCCATGTATAAGATTACGGAAACACTAAGGCAAATAAATCCAGAAGATCCGATAAAATATGACTACGTGCTGTCGAGGCCACCACTTCTAGGAATATGTCTAAGAGAGCATGTACTTTCTCATTGCAGCGTTTGTCCCCTTAGAAATCTGTGCAAATCACGCATAGAGGACGTTCACAGCAACCCGCTTTATAGCACTCAGAAAGAGTATGGGATACGAAGAAATCAATCGTGGAAGAAGGTTTTACACGAACACGATCTAATAGTGAAGAAAACAGTAAGGTTCCTAGAGAAGGAAGGTCTAGTATCAACAAGCTTGAAATGTAGCTTTAATTATCCCATAGACCATGGCTTAAGGCCAGATGTTTATTGTTCTAACAGTAGCATCGTATTAGGGGAGGTGAAAATTAGCAGCAGCGCTGTTCAGGGACCACAGCAATTAAAGGTTTATTATAACGAGCTTATCGCTCAAAATATTAAATCAACAGAGTGTATAGGAGTACTCTCTTATGGAAGGCTTCATAGAGAGGATCTGCCATTTATACTTGAAAATATAAAGATACTAAGTCTTTATTCCGCGTTTGATGAGATTTACATACTAGAGTTCAGCAACAGATCAAGTGAGCCAACCAAAATCCTTACCAAAAAGGAAATTGAGAGTGAGGTAGCGTGAAGCCATTCTGGTTATCCGCTACTCTTGGAACACGCGAGACTATCGTGACGGATAACCTTCTCTCCTCAGCTCCATTGGCTGACTTTCAGGGGAACGGTGACTCCCCACATCCTCGGGACTCAACGACCCCCATTCAGGCTTAAACAAGGGATGGCGAATTTTACATTTTCCGTCCATGAAACGTCGTTTATTTATTTGTCATTGCTATTTGTTTAACTCTCGTAAACAGTTTTTCAATGTCAATACCGAGATCCCTTATTGCGTAGAAGGATTTCTTAGGATTTGGATTTTTGAGGTTATCGATAAGTTTTTTAGATTAATTGAAGCCACTACGATCCGTTTATCGTCCCTACGTATCCAATATGCTATTGAGGACTCTTTATAGCTCGAAATATGAGCTTTCGCATCGGAAGCCTCAGAATAATAAAAATACACCAAAAATCCTGCTTTCGGTAATGATCCTATTTTTAGACCTTTTAATTCCTTGACCTTTTCTAGAATCCTTTTGTTATCTAAATAAGACTTTATCTGACGTATGTCGCTTATGTAATCTCTGCTTGGCTTAAATAGCTCCTTATACTTTGCATCAATGATGAAGACGTTCTCTCTGTCCTTTTTGTCAATCACAATGAAATCTGGATACTCTCTAATATTAATAGGCTGGTAGTTACCCTCACTAGATGTCTCACTTCCCAGAATAAAGAATGGCCCCTCGAAGAATATCCTTCCCTCCTCTTGGGGATGTACTTCGTAACCCGTGGCATTGAGTATCTTTCCTACTAGGTTTTCATATGCTTTGGCTGTGTCAAAGATAAATGGTCTAAGAGCTTTCAAAACATCAATATTTACTCTACCCTCCTTAAGTAGCATGAGCGCATAAAGCGTTTCTGCGAGATCAAAGGCACTCTTAAACCTCTCAGTAAGCCTATTAAAAGTTACCCTCGAAAAGTCATGTGGGAGGATATCAACGAATTTCACATCCTCTAGAAGGTCCATTATTTCGTATGCATTTTTTCTTATTATGGGAAGCGTCGTATGCCACGCGAGAAGATCTGAGACATAAAGGAATACACGGTTAAGAAGCGTATCGTGGGATGGAGTATAGTATCTTACCGGTAGCTTATGGGCCATGCCTTTGTGAACCCTCATTAACTTGTGAAACAGAATCCTACCTCTTAGTACAGTACTCTCTTCTTCTACTTCCACATAATCCTGTTGAAAACCTTTTTTGAGCTCGTCCAGGAGCACAGTAGTGTAAAAGTAGCCGATGAAGTCTATCAGCAAAGTTGCTATGCTCTCATGGAATAATGATTCGGAGCTTCTTTTAAAAATAGCGGCGAAAGATCGCTCTAGCTTTGCAAACTCTGATCCAAGAAGGTAGAAGGCAAAAAACTCAATAAGCACGTCTTTTAAGGTTCTCTGGACATCCTCTTTATTAGCAAACTTCCCCTCGATATATACTACATCTCTCCCAAAATCCTTTTCCGAGCGATAATCTTGAATCTTATTTTTCAGATCTAGTAGCAACTGTCTGAGGAATTTTGGCGCTATAATGCCTACTATTGGTCTATACTCGGGATAATCTTTGTACGCTGCAAAAAACCCGCCTTATTATTTTTTATACGCTCCTCTTTCTCGTTTATGTAATCCGATTGTCTATGAAATTTTATCTTGCTCCTAAGAAGTCTGCTGATGTCTCCGTTTTCCATAATTATGAGGACATCATGCGAGGCCATTCTGTAGCGTCCTCCATAGAGGGTTCACCTTGAGATTCTTGAGGAGGCTTTTGCTCTCCCACGGGTTTTTCTTTTGATATAACGTGTTTTATGATTTTTTCTGCAACATCATTTATTTTATCTAGCCTAAGCTCTTTGATAACGCCTTCTCCGGAGTTTATAACTATAATTGCATTATCTTTATCTTTTTGAGATTGCCCCTCCTGAGAGCTTTCTGCAATGTAACATACAAGCTCTTCACCAAGTATCTCCTTAAGAGCTCTTGGGTCATTGTAGAAGTATTCAATAAGAAGCGGTATTATCTTGTTCCTGAGTACAGATCGTATATCTTCACCTGTGAGAAAGTAAGCATGACCTATGGCATAGTCAAACCCCTTGCGCTTTGTTACCTCTTCATTGAGGGCTTTAAGGAACTCCTTGAGTTCGTCGTTATCTATTACTTCTAGCTTAGGATATATATCTATAAAATGAAATCTTCTGCGTAGTGCAAAGTCAACGATAGCTATGCTGCGATCTGCAGAGTTCATTGTCCCAATGATTATTAAGTTTGGTGGGAGGCAGAATGCTCCTTCGAGTACTGTAGGGTTACCCACATCTCGTTCTCTCGACCTATTCTTTTATCGTCTTCTATTAGCGTTATGAGTTCTCCGAATACTCTTGATATGTCAGCGCGGTTTATCTCATCTATAATAAGATAAACATAGGGTGCGTTTTCAAATATCTTCTTAACTTTGTTTCTGTCTTTGTTCTGTAGTTCTCAACAAGGAATTTCAGGTTCTCCTTTATGATCTTGTTCGAGACCCCCGTATATTTCTCGTGTTCTTTTTCATCTGCAAGTTTTATGTCATAAAGAAAGAGATCAACATAGAACATAACGGATTTTAGTACATCCTTAGAAGCATATCCAGAGGTATCTAATTCTTCGCCTTGTTATCAGAGCTTTCAGAGGCTCTATTCCAATATTTTATGTTATAAATACATCCGGGATCCGGCGCTAAGGGATCTCTGAAGTATGCATACGCCCTTGCCCTACAGCCTCCACAGACCCCTCTATAAGGACATTGGACACAGTATCCCTTTAGTATATCCCTATCCCTTAGCTCAAGCAATATGGGATTTGTCTCCCATATCTCCCAGAAGGGCTTCTCTCTAATGTTTCCTACCTTTATAGGCATGAAAACACAAGGCGTTACATCTCCGTTAGGCTGTATTGCAGCATAAATCCTTCCGGCACCACATCCTCCTACGAACTCTGCCAATGCCCTAGAAACGGGATCTGAGCTTACATAGTAATGCGTAGGTGCTACCTCTTTCTCTCCGCTTACTTGAAGCACTACCCTGCCGTATTGGGGCGCCGTGGTAAATATCTCGATGTTTTTCCTGCGCTTCATCTCCTTGTATATCGTCCTCATAAATTCCTCTCTTTCCTCAGGGCTTAGATCCAAGTCAGAAATACCGACTCCTCTGCCTACAGGTACGAAGTTAAAGAAAACTACGCGTTTAACGCCTATAGACTCTGCGAGGTCGATGATATCCATGGCTTCCTCTACGTTATACTTCGTAATCGTCGCCGCCAACGCGTGGCTTACGTTAAACTTCACCGCGTTTTCCAATGCCTTGACCGCCCTTTCCCATGAGCCTTCAACGCCCCTAAACTCATCATGTTTCTTAGGATCTGCGCTATCTACGGAGACCTCAACGTACCTTAGACCGGCGTCTATCGCCTTCTTAAAGAACTTGGGATCTGCAAGCCTCCATCCATTAGTAGCAACGGCAGCGTAGATTCCTCTATCGGCGATGGCCTTAACTATCGTTAAAAAGTCCGGATGTATTGTGGGCTCCCCACCGCTTAGCGCTATCGCTGCCACTCCTGCCCTGTCCAATTGCTCAACAAGGCTCAATTTTTCTTCAAGGCTTAATTCGTTGGGCAATGGTCTATCCGCTCTTTGATAGCAGTGCTTACACCTAAGGTTACACATATTGGTGAAGTTCCATACGATAAGGAAGGGAGCGGGCATCCTCTGCGGAACCGTAACACCGTATTCTGCGAGGCCTCTAAGCACTAAGGATATTCCTCTACGAAGCGCAGGATCCTTAACAGCCTCTATTACGTCTTCTATTCTTCCTCCTAGTGCGTTAACTCCTATGTTCGTAAGGATCTTTATAAGGATTCCCATGAATCTAACTGAAGCGGGACAAGTAACGTCCTCCCCGGCAAGCATTGAAAGTGCGTGATAAATAGCGGGGGCGTTAATTTCTCCCTTATCCTTGTATATGCATTTATATTCCTTAGAAGCGCTACTCAGAATTAACCTCGCCATAGGATTGCCCATTACTAGTCGAGTTGTTGTTAAGAACGTGCCAATACCCCCTCGTTTGGCCATAATTTGTCACCTTCATAGTAATCTTTAGATTGTTCTTTATCATGAGAGATTTGTTATGTGATGGGCGTATTTTATTAATAAATCCTAAAACCAGTTTTTCGAATATAATTTTCCTATTTATATTTTTATTAAATGTGATGCTACTATGTTCGTCCATATTTCGGTGATTAGAGAGATCAACTATCGTTTTCGATGTTATTATTAATATGGTAGAAATAAATGATGATAGTTAACAAAAAGAAAAACAGGATAACATAAGGGTAGAAAGCTTTTTAGGGCTAAAATACCCTGAAAACGCCTCTTTTTACAATAGACCAGTAGCTATAATAAGCAAACCATAGAGTAAATAGGACTAAGACAGTCGTATATATCGAATAAATCCCTTCGATTATGATTCTCCATATCAAGAAACTCGCTGTCGCGACGTAAATTATTGCATTTATTATATACGCTCTCTTTTGCCATCCAAATTTCCTAATGTTTTTTATGGCCTGCAACGCTGCATATCCTTCTTTTGTTAGCGTATACTTTCCCTCTTCGTTCAATGTGATAAGACCATTCAGCTTTTTCAAGTGAAAGTCTAACTTGCCGCTGCTCTTAATCCCTAACTCTTTCTTTAACTCCGAGAATCCCATGGGCCTTTCTGTAAGCAACTCCAATATTTTTATCCTAAGGGGATGTGCAATCGCCTCAAACGTCTCATCGGACTTCATACTTTTCACCGTTACTTCTAAATGTTCAGAAAAATATAATTCTACGCTCTTAGACCTCGAAATCAAGGATCATTGACCTGACTATAACGAGTTTAGGTCCTAGAAATATACTATTGTTTTTATAAGCAATATTGTTCTAATCGTTCATACTCCCTATGATCATTTCATCTACGATAATTAGGATTAATCTATGGCCCTGTATATGCAAAAAGGAGGAGGTTACTCGTAATTTCGTTATCGCATATAATAACGGACATCGTAGGCGTCTATTTTTCTTTCTTCGCATCAGTGTAAACTCTCTTTTATCGAATTCAAATGTTCTTCTTTATCCTTTTCAATTTTTCTTTTTCTCAAGATATTCCTCTAGCGTCCTCACGAATATTTCAAGCAGCTCTTCTTCTTTTCCGCCTCTCTATTCATTTCGGGATCCATTGAGTACTTGTGATCTATTTCAAAGAGCTGGCCATTCTCTTCGTATATAACGTCCCCTACAAAAAGCGCCTTCGTCTTCTTATCGAGAAGCACTATATGCCCAGGAGTATGGCCTGGAGTGTGAATGATTTCCATACCGTAAATATCCTGTCCATGATCCAGAAGCACTGTCAGAGCAATTCCCGTTTTTTCTTTTATAAGGTCCTTTTCGTCCTTATGAGAAGCTATTGGAGCTTTAATATGTTCCTTTATAGCTTTTAATCCGCCTGTGTGGTCCATGTGGTAATGCGTCAAAATTATTAGTTTAACATCTTCAAAGCTATGACCTTCTTTCTCAATGAAATCTATTAAAGGCTTGACTGTAACGCCAGTATCAATCACTATTACTCCTTCCTCTCTAAAAATCACATATATGTTCACAAAATCGTCCTCCAAAAGGTATATGTTCTCTAGGACCTTCATATGTTTCCACCATGATTTATTATTCCTAAACCTAGAATATACTTTATGACTTTGAAGATAAACTCAGCAAGGCTTCTTAACCTCTTTTATTATCTTTGCTAGCTCTTTAAATAACTCGTCTAAAAGCTTAACGAACTCTTCTTCGTCATACATCACTAAGTATTTCTTCTCCTCGATGAGCTCTTTTAACTTAAGAAGCTTATTATTCGCCTTTCCTTCTTCCATAATATCAATGAGTCTCGAGGCAGCGTCTATTAATCTTAATGGCCCGTACAAAGGCGGCTCGTCAACACAACCCCTAGCACTCATTATTAGAAATGCCAAAAGCTTAAAATGGGATCATTCAAGATACCATTCGGACCATTTCCGGGAATGTGCAACCTCTTCGTGGCTGCGCAAGCGGGA
>CBEVQP010000060.1:0-7677 GCA_965552035.1 uncultured Thermoplasmata archaeon
GCTAACCCATAACATATCGGCCCATTTTTTCTATTTCTTCCTCTATCTCCAAAACTTTTCTTCCATGACCATAAGATTCTAAATATCCTCTAACAAACCATTCAAAAAATTCTTGATAATTATCTAAAAAGCTCTTTAATGCCTCCTTAAAAACATGAAGATCTGTAGCTTTTAACCTATCATCTTTAGTTATTTCACTTAAACCAAAATCTAAAAGAATTATCTCGTCATCCCTCACGATAATGTTTGAGGGTGTCAAATCCCCATGAATTATATCATTTTTATGCAATATGCCAACATACTTTCCAACGTCCATAACCATTTGAAGCTTAATATTTTGGCTAATACTTCTGTCTTCAAGAACCTTCTTAAGAGTCTTACCTCGTATATACTCCATAACAATTATTCCATTCTGAGGGTCTGTAAAAATTATTGCCGGTGTTCTTACTCCTAATTTCTTTGCAAGAATCATTATTTTTATTTCACGTTTAGATCGTTGCGTCCTTATCCATAAATCGACTTCTGGAATTCTATAGGCTTTAGGTATTCTTTTTTTTACTACCACATCAAAACCCAAGAAATTGGTTAGATATATTTTAGCTTCAGCCCCTACTTTAATAACGCGTTTCATGACAATTCTCCCTTAATGTGTTTCTTATATTCAATAATGAAGATAATACGTTTAGGTGTTAAATACATGCATTGCAATATAACTACACATATCTTTGCCATTACCTCTGCATATGGGGGAGGGACACAATGAAGGTAATCGTATTAGCCGGAGGATATGCAACACGACTGTGGCCATTAACGATTACAAGACCAAAGCCCTTACTTCCGCTAGGGAATAAACTTATAATAGACTATATTATCGAAAAAGCTCAAAAGCTTTCCCCAGAAAAAATAATAGTATCAACAAACAAAGCTTTTAGGAAAGACTTTGAGAAATGGTTAGAATCTCGAATAAAAAACAGTGTTATTGAAAAAAGTAGAGTAGAAATTTTCGTTGAACAGACTGTAAGGGAGGAGGAGAAATTAGGAACAATAGGCGCTCTTAATATTCTTTTCGACAGTTTTGGTGCTGATGATTATTTAATTGTCGCTGGCGATAATATCTTCTCATATGAGCTGACTGATTTTTATAATGAATATAATAAAAAAGACCCTCTCGTTGCCGTTTATGATATCAAGGATAAGAGCCTTGTCTCGATTTATTCCCAAGTCATACTTAATGAGGAAAAGAAAATAGTCAAGTTTGAGGAAAAACCTCCAAATCCCGTAACCAGTCTAATAGCAACAGCATGTTATGCCTTCCCTCCAAAAATTGTTGATCTTCTCAAAGAATATTTGAAAAGTGGTGGGAAAAAAGATGCACCTGGGTTCTTCATTGAGTGGCTTCATAGAAGAGAGAATGTCTATGCGTATGTTTTTGAAGGATATTGGTTTGATATTGGAACGCCGCGAACCTATTTAGAGGCTCACAGAACTATGTTAAAAAGCCAGTATATTTCGAATAATGCAGAAATCGAAGACAATGTCAAAATAATACCCCCCGTATTTATTGATGATAACGCTACAATTCGAGGAAGTAGCATCATAGGGCCATACGCATACATAGGAAGCCATTCAACCATAAAAGATTCAGAAATCCGCGAGTGTATAATAATGGATGATGCTTTCGTCTCAGGATCATCTCTTGTAAAAAGCATCGTAGGAACTAAATCAAAAATAGAAAAAATTAAATTAAGAGAATCTACAATAGGGGATTACACAAAACTTTGTGGTTCTGATTAAATTATGGGTACTCAGCGTTTTTCTTTAATTCCATCAATTATTTTTCTGGATTTTAAAACTACCTGAGCCTTGTTACGAATTTCTATAAGTTTCTCTTTCGGCGGAAACATAATTGCCTCTGCAGGACATAGATTTGCGCATGTAGAGCATCCAACCATACAATTATATGGTCTAGCTACTATAGGTCGCATATTTTTGAAATCCCAATCATACACTACTCTTCCTTTGCATATAACATAACAGGTTCCGCAGCCAATGCATTTTTCATAATCTATTTTTGGATACCACTCTATTTCCTTTCTGGGAATGTCAAACCAAAGTTCATTCGAGAAGTCTTTTATAAGTCTTCCGAGAGGGTCTTTTATTAAGTCCATACTTTTCACCTCTCATATTGATAAAATTTCATATGAAAAATATTTCATATTAAACTATAAACCTTGCTAAAATAATTGGCAAAAAAAGGTGCTTTAAAATGAGAAAAGAGCTGTCTATGAAAGATATAATAATGTCACTAAAAGAGTGCTCAAAAGATTCTCTCCTGAACGTATACAATGACACCAAAGACATGAAGATTGTAATTGAAGAAGACAAAATAGATGAGCTTGCAAAAATATTCGGCGCCTTTTCAAATCCGCTAAGGTTAAAAATTATAACATTACTAGCTCAGGTACCAATGCCAGTATGTATTATTACTGCACTCACAAAAGCAGATCAGTCCCTAATTTCCCACCATCTTAATCATCTAAGGAAACTCGGAATTGTTAAAATAAGAAGCGTTGGGAGATATCGATTTTATGAGATTTCTGATAATTCAATAGTCAAAAAGCTTTTAAAAGTAATACAAACGCATAAACCCAAAATTTAGAGGAAATAGAGGGATGAGAAACTAAGTGTCATACTACCACATCACACTTGCATTATGGATGTTTTTTCGATATGTTTAATAGGAATATATGAAAATAATAGACTAGAGGGGCATTTGCATAGGAAATTTTGAAAAATCGTAATGAAGTGCTAAAATAGATCTCGATGTCATAGTGAAGAAGTCTAAATCGAAGAGGTAGGTGATCAATTATGGAAGGGCCAAAAATTGTGATAGAACCTCCCGGACCAAAAGCACAAGAGATTTTAAAGAAGAATAGGGAATATCTAGTGACCACAACTCAGGGAATACCATACGTAGTTATAAAACGTGGAAAAGGGGTCTTTGTAGAGGATGTCGATGGAAACGTATATTTGGATTTTGCGTCGGGTATAGGCGTCTTAAATACTGGTCATACCCCTGAACCCGTTGTCAAAGCAATAAAAGAGCAAGTGGAGAGCTTTATTCATTTCTCACTTACTGACTTCTACTATGAAATACCACTAAAACTTGCTGAAGAGCTTTTCAGAATAACTCCGGGCACCCATAAAAAGAAAGTATTTTACGGAAACAGCGGAGCAGAGGCTAATGAGGCTGCACTAAAAATTGCAAAATATTATACTGGAAGGCCCTACATAATCGCATTTATTGGAGCGTTTCATGGAAGAACCATGGGTGCTTTAAGCCTTACCGCTTCAAAACCTGTTCATAAAAGAAAATTCTTCCCAATGATGCCCGGTGTAGTACACGTGCCTTATCCTAATCCCTACAGACCTCCATTTGGTTATGAGGGCAATGATCTAGGAAAAGCTATTGTGGACTATATTAGAGACTTTGTGCTGGATAAGTTTGTACCACCTGACGAAGTAGCTGCAATATTCGTAGAGCCTATTCAAGGAGAAGGAGGATACGTTGTGCCACCGAAAGATTTCTTCCCAGAGCTGAGGAAACTAGCTGACGAGTACAACATTATTCTCGTAGATGATGAAGTCCAGATGGGTATGGGCCGTACTGGCAAATGGTGGGCCATTGAGAACTTTGATATAGTCCCTGATATTCTCACATCAGCCAAAGCGCTTGCGTCAGGATTGCCTCTAGGTGCTGCTATTGCTAAGGCTGAATATGACTTTCCAGTATCTGGAGCGCATGCAACGACGTTTGGAGGAAACCCAGTATCTTGTGCAGCATCTTTAGCAACAATTGAGATGATTGAGAAAAATAATCTTTTAGAGAATGCAAGAGTACAAGGTGAATACTTACAAAAGAGACTTAAAGAGCTTCAAGAGAAATACGAGAAATACATCGGTGATGTGCGCGGCATAGGCTTAGCGCAGGCTATAGAAATCGTTAAGAGTCCCGAAACAAAGGAATACTATCCCGAGCTTCGTAACAAAATAATTGATATTTCTTCAAAGCTAGGACTCATATTGCTTGGATGTGGAAAGAGTGCAATAAGATTTATACCTCCGCTACTTGTCCAAAAGGAGCACATAGATGTTGCTATGGAGATTCTCGATAAAGCAATAAACAAAGCAATATCTGAAGTAGAAAAATGAGGAGGTTACAAGTATCCTGCCTTTACTTTTTCCATTACTTTTATTTCTAGAGCTGATAAAATATCTCTTATCGTCTCATTTTCTTCGATAATTTCAAACACTTCTTCTAACGTTAATGGTCCATAACCAGTGCCACCAACACTTTCTACTCTACTCTCTATCATTTTTAGTATTTTATCCTTAGAGGGCTTATTAAGTTCATACACGATTATCCTCCTATTCGTGAATACTTCCCTATATGGCCACTCTTCTAATCTTTTATTTCCAAAAAGGCATATAGAGGCATAAATATTTGGATGGTCTATAATTCCTACAAGTGTTTCAAAAAAATTCTTATCTTCTATCTCAGTCACGTCATCAACAATGACAAGATAGTTTACTGTTCTCCTTCCCCTTATTAAGTTTATTAACCACCTAAAGAAGCTTGGTCCTTTAAATATAATTTTTAATTTCTCTTTCACGATTTCTGGATCATATAGTCTCCCGCCATGAATAAGGATTGGATCTAAGTCATAAGCTTTTGCAACTTCTGACATCCATAAAGCCAATGTAGACTTTCCCATTCCCACTTTTCCATAAATGTAGAAAATTCTGCTAGATTCTCTAGATGCTAAAATAAGTATCTCTCTACCAACATCTTCATAAAGTATGAATCTAGGATCTGGCTTATTTGGATTAAAAGGTGACGCTATCCAACCAAGTTTCTCTAAGTACATTGTTAGCAACACCCCGCGATGCTAACATTTAGTTTATTGTTATGCACCTTTAAATATTGTTAAGTTGCCCCCACACCCCTCAGAAAAGTAGTCCTTTGAAGATATTCCATGCTATGCCTTTACTCTTAATTGTGATAATGTTTCACCCAATAAACCCAAATCGTGTCCTTTTTAATCTAAATGAATTAATATATGACTTAATTTTATAGATGTTTTGATAGATTGTACTTGCTATATAGTTTGAGTCGTTAAACTTAAGGTATTGGTCTAATAATTCGTCGAATTCATAGCTCCTATCAACCACGTAGTATACTCCTGCAAAAATGAGTGACATCACAACATCCCATGCCATCCAATCCTCTCTGGCACTTTTTATTGATTGCTCAGCATCTATCACATATACCACATCCCTTTCGGCATCATAAATAAAGTTCTCAGGTTTAGTGTCTCCTAGTGCCCAACCTTCTGAATGTATTGTTCCCAGAATCATAAATAGCATTTTAAACCCCTCTAAACCCATATCTGACAATTTTTCTCCAGAAATGTACTCTCGCTTTATTTTTTTCTCATTATAATTTATCTCAATTATTTTAGGAGTGCTAATTTTACCTTTACCTCTCCAATATTTGAAAAAAGCAATCTCCCTAAACATTCTGGAGGATGGAAAATACGAATAAGGGTACACAACCAAAAAGGGGACAGAAACGACCCATTTAAATGCCCAGGGGCTTTTGTAGTCCTTTATAACATAGTTGCCAAATACTTTTGATTGATACAAATTTAACACCAGGTTTATTCTTCCTCAAGATACTTTGTAGCTTCAAGCATATTCGGAATCCCGTCTTCTATGGGGAATCTAATGCCACATTTTTTGCACACTAAGAATCCTTCAATAATATCTCCGTCTTCTTCCTTATGAACGATCACATCTAAATCACCCTCACAAATTGGGCACATGAGAATCTCAAGTAACTTTCTTCTCATATTATCACCTCATTATCTTAGTGTTCTTCACTTACCCAAGTCAAATAACGTTTTGGGTCCAGATTTCTTTTTGACCTCTTTCTTCTCTTTTGGCTTCTCTTTTTCTTCTGCTTTTTCTTTTGGTCTCTTCTCCTTCTTTTCTGGAATCTCTTTAGGTTTGGAGAGTTCTTCTTTTATTTTGTTCTTAAGTTTCCAAGCCTCTTCTACGACTGGACTCGTTGGTGTCTCACCAATTAAAACGGCAGCTTCCTCCTTTGTTAGGTTCCCATAAGCTATTAGAGTAGCCAAAACATATGGATTCTTTTTACCAATAATCCTAATATAAGGCAGATACTCTCTTATGAACTCTTTCCATCCAGTATGTAATACATGACGTAATTTTATGGCTGCAGACTTTATGACGTCTATCTCACTTTTCTTCGAAAAATACGCCTTTTTCCAACTTGGTGACGTTATTCTCCATCTTCCCTTTACAGATGTATTTCTTCTTGCAATAGAGACTCCACCTGCAAGAAGTTCAGAAGCATATGCCCACAAGCTATATGCTTGGCTTCTAATACTCCTTCCTATGAATACATCTGCGCGTGAGAGATAATCAAATGCTAAGGCTAAATCTTCGGGGTCAACATAAATCCTAGGTAAGTTTTCTGCAATCCACTCAATAAGCTCGTCTGGTGTCATGTCTACTCTCAAGGCGCTTATCCACGCCCTCTTGAAATTTCGTACAGAAAATATGATTCCCAAAGTTTGAAATATGTTAGATTCTCGGTCTCTCCATCCTACTACATTGGCATCAGTAGCAGTAATCTTTTTCTTGCCAAGTGCTATTGCTTGTAAATCTCTTATAGCTCCTCTTAAATCTACGTTATTCCCTTCCACAATGTTTTTTCTTAAAATAATGTCTAATGCTTCTTCTTCGTACTCTATGTTTTCCCGTTTCAAAATTTTAATTAGATATGCCTTTGCCTCCCTATAGGACACTGGATAAAACGGTACTACCTCACATATTTCGTAAAACTTCTGAAGAGGTATTCCCAAATTGGGTACGACACCATTCCAAAAATCATTTGCAATGAGAATCATGGGCTGCCTAGTTTCCTTCAGAACACTTATAATCGCATTCCACGCCCCTGCATCAAATCTCGCAGCCATATTATCAACTTCATCTAAAATAACCAATATTCTTTCACCTTTCCTCTCAAATAATGATTGAGAGAGTGCAGAGCCGCCGACTATGCGTCTAATTTCCCTAGCATTTCTTGTATCAGACGCATTAAGTTCAATGTACTCCCACCCCATATCATGCGCCAAAGCCAATGCAGCTGAGGTTTTTCCTGTGCCCGGCCTCCCATGTATCAACAGACCTCTTTTGTTTTTTGGTATTCCAGAAGTCCATTTTTTTGCCCAAGCCTTTATTTTTTCGACTGAGGATCTGTTCCCTGCAATCTCATCTAATGATTTTGGCCTATACTTTTCAGTCCAATCAAGAATCCTAGCATCCATAACATTTCCCCACTAATTCATCATCCTTTAGATATTATTGGGATTATAATTACGTAGCAAATAACCTACAAACATTGATGTGTACTTGTAGTGTTTTTCAATATAGATTAATAGAATAAATGAAATTATATTGGTTGCTGGTTAGCTTCTTCGTCTTAAAGACCGAAGTTTGTTCAATCTTCTCTAAATAGTTACTATAATAACTATCTTTTTCAGCGTCTTTCCTCGGATATTGTTTATGACAGTTACTCCACATGCTCAC